>NZ_JBFAWU010000012.1:14969-235092 GCF_040680455.1 Streptomyces sp. NPDC052052
CAGGCGCAGACGCCTCGGTGGACCACGCGATGTCACCGGGCGCGGACGCCTGGACGGACCACGCGATGTCACCAGGCGCAGACGCCTCGGTGGACCACGCGATGTCACCCGGCGCGGACGCCTGGACGGACCACGCGATGTCACCAGGCGCAGACGCCTCGGTGGACCAGGCAATGTCACCCGGCGCGGACGCCTGGACGGACCACGCGATGTCACCAGGCGCAGACGCCTCGGTGGACCAGGCAATGTCACCCGGCGCAGATGCCTCGGTGGACCACGCGATGTCACCAGGCGAGGATGCTGCCCCACCACCCCAGGCGATGTCGCTGCCGCCCAGCACCCCGATTCCCAGGGCCGCGACGAACGAGGCGGCAAGCGCCGAGCGAAGCATTCGCTTATACATAGTCGGCTTCGTCCTCACTTGTGGATTCTTCTCCCCCGCACCAAAGACTGTGTCTCACCTGGGCACACGAACACCACCGAGTCGATGCATCATGTTCCTGAATGTTCAGGAACATGGGGGGTGGAGAATATGTTCGCAAGCAACACAAAACCGACACATCCTCACGGGATCACTGAACTGTGCGAGGCCGGGGGGCGTCTCTACGCCAGCGCTTTGCGCTCGGGACGCATTGCCCGAAACGAGGTGGAACCGGCGCCCTGTCTGATGGACTTCGCCCTGCTCCACCCCGATCCCGACGATGCCGACTGGCTGCGGCCCGTCCCGCCGTCCGCCGCTCTGGCCAAGCACCTCCACCCCATAGAGCGCGAGATCCAGGAGCGCCGGCGCCATTCGGTCCAGCTGACCGAGTCCTTCGAGCCGTTCATGGACATCAGCGCCCAGGACCCGTCGACCACGCATGCGATCACCGTGCTCGAGGGCGTCAACCGGATCAACGCGGCACTGGATCTTGCCACGGCAGAGTGCCGCTCCGAAGTCCTCACCGTCCAGCCCGGCGGCGGCCGTAGCGAAGACCGCCTCAGCGAAGCCCTGGAACGAGGCCTCTCCGTGGTGGACCGCGGTGTCAGCATCCGCACGCTCTACCAGCACACGGTACGTCACAGCCCCGGCACCCTGGCCTACGCCGAGCGGATGGCCGACGACAACGTGGAGATCCGGACGCTCGAGGAGCTCATAGAGCGACTCATCATCTTCGACCGCACCGTTGCGTTCATACCCGCCCAGGACGACCGCCAAGTCGCCCTGGAACTACGCCACCCCGGGCTCGTCGAGTATCTCGTCAAGGTCTTCGAGCAGCTCTGGACCCGCGCGGCTCCCCTCCTGGAAGAAGTCCGGTACGAACCGACTCCCAAGGGCATCAGCGGTGTTCAGCGCTCCATCGCCCAACTGCTCGTGGAGGGCCACGTCGACGACTCGATCGCCCGCCGTCTCGGCATGAACGTCCGCACCTGCCGCGCGCACGTCGCCAAGCTGAACGCCGCCCTCGGCAGCAGCAGCCGGGCCCAACTCGGCTACCTGATAGCCAGATCGGGGATCCTGGAACAGGATCCTGGCTGAGGGAGCTGCAACCGCAGTACTCCGCACGGCGGAGAAGAAGCACGGCGGAGAAGAAGCATCCGCCCGCACGACGGGCGAGGCCCGCCACCCGTGAAGCACACGGGTGACGGGCCTCGCCCGTCGTGCGGATTGCCGGACCCGCTCAGTCCTTCGGCCGCTTCGGCCGCCAGACCACCAACGCACCGGCCTGCTGCACGTCCTGGTACGGCACCAGGTCGCGTCGGTACGAGGCATGGACCTGGGCCTCGCGCTGCTGCATCGCCACCGCGGCGCCCTCCACGGCCGCCGAGAGTTCGGCGACGCGCTGCTGGAGCGCGGAGACCTGGTTCTCCAGCTCGATGATGCGCTTGATCCCGGCGAGGTTGATGCCCTCGTCCTGCGACAGCTGCTGCACCGTGCGCAACAGCTCGATGTCGCGGGCCGAGTAGCGCCTGCCGCGCCCGGCCGTGCGGTCCGGGGAGACCAGGCCGAGGCGGTCGTACTGGCGCAGTGTCTGCGGATGCAGGCCCGAGAGCTGGGCCGCGATCGAGATCACGTACACCGGCGATTCATCGGTCAGTTCGTACGGATTGCGTCGTCGGCCGTCCACCTCAAGCTCCCTTCGCAGCCTGGAACAGCTCCGCCCGCGGGTCGTGGCCCGCGGTCGCCTTCCGGTAGGCCTCCAGCGCGTCCCTGGCCTCGGTGCTGAGCTCCCTCGGCACCGACACCTCGACGGTGACCAGCAGGTCGCCGCGGGTGCCGTCCTTGCGCACGGCGCCCTTGCCGCGGGCACGCATCGTACGCCCGTTGGGGGTTCCGGCCGGGAGTTTCAGGGTGACCGGCGGACCGCCGAGCGTGGGCACCTTCACCTCGCCGCCGAGCGCCGCCTCCGTGAAGTCGACGGGCACGGTGACCGTGAGGTTGTCGCCCCTGCGGCCGAAGACCGGGTGGGCGTCGACATGGACCACGACGTACAGATCGCCGGCCGGTCCGCCGCGCTCGCCCGGACCGCCCTTGCCGCGCAGCCGGATCCGCTGACCGTCCGAGACCCCTGCCGGAATCCTCACCTGCATGGTCCGGGAGGACTTCGCCCGTCCGCTGCCCTTGCAGACATCGCAGGGATCCTGGGCGATCAGCCCCCGGCCCTTGCAGTCCACACAGGGGTCGGTGAGCGAGAAGCCTCCGCCGGAACCGCGCGACACCTGGCCGGTGCCGAGACAGGTCGGGCAGACCCTGGGAGTGCCGTTCTTGTCACCGGTGCCGGAGCACGCCTTGCAGGGTGCCTGGCTGGACATCCGCAGCGGGACCGTGGCGCCCTCGACCGCCTCGATGAAGCTGAGCGTGACCTCGGACTCGATGTCCTGGCCGCGGCGCGGCTGCACCCGCGTCCCCGAACCGCCCCGGTTGAACAGGCCGCCGAAGACATCGCCCAGACCGCCGCCGCCGCCGAAACCGCCGGCTCCGCCGCCCTGGGCTCCTCCGAAGAGGTCGCCCAGGTCGAAGTTGAAGTTGCCCCCCGCGCCGCCGGGACCGGCCCGGAAGCCGCCGTTGCCGAAGAGGGCGCGCGCCTCGTCGTACTCCTTGCGCTTCTTGCTGTCGCCGAGGACGTCATTCGCCTCGGAGATCTCCTTGAAGCGCTCCTCCGCCTTGTCGTCGCCCTTGTTGGCGTCCGGGTGGAACTCGCGGGCGAGCTTCCGGTACGCCTTCTTGATCTCGGCGTCGGTGGCGTCCTTGGGGACGCCGAGGACCTTGTAGTAGTCCTTCTCGACGAAGTCCTTCGTGCTCATCGACGTCCCTCCTTCCGGACGATCGGCCATGCGGCCGGTCCATGGACCGGTCGCATGGCCGGGCGGTGCACGAGGTGGTCAGACGGGATGTCAGACCTCCTCGGTGCCACCGCTCTCCTCGTCGGTTGCCTTCTCTTCCTTGGCCGCGGCGGGTGCCGCACCAGGCTGGGGTTCGGCGACGGCCACCCGCGCGGGGCGGATGGTGCGCTCGCCGAACCGGTACCCCGGCTGCAGGATCGCCACGCAGGTCGTCTCGGTGACGTCCGGCGCGTACGAGTGCATCAGGGCCTCGTGGATCGTCGGGTCGAAGGGCTCGCCCTCCTTGCCGAACTGCTGCAGACCCAGCTTGGCGACGACCGACTCCAGGGAATCGGCCACCGACTTGAACCCGCCCACGAGCTCGCCGTGGTCACGGGCCCGGCCGACGTCGTCGAGCACGGGCAGGATCTCGGACAGGACACCCGCGACAGCGATCTCCTTGACCGTGGCCCGGTCCCGCTCGACGCGGCGGCGGTAGTTCTGGTACTCGGCCTGGAGCCGCTGGAGGTCGCCCGTGCGCTCGTTGAGCGCGGTGCGGACCTGGTCCAGCTGCGCCGTCAGACCGACCGTCTGTACTCCGTCCCCGGCCGGGGACGCCTCCTCCTTCGACGAGGAAGGGGCGTCCTTCGGCTCAGCTCCATCAGGGGTGGCGCCGGAGGGGACGTCGGGCTTCTCCTCGAAGCCCGGAGTCTCCTCGGTCACACCGCACCGCCCTTCGCGTCCTTCTCGTCGTCCACGATCTCGGCGTCGACGACGTCGTCGTCGGCCTTGGCCTGCTGGGCACCCGGCTGCGGGTCACCCTGCTGGCCGCCCTCGGCCTGGGCGTTGGCGTACATCGCCTGGCCCAGCTTCTGGGAGACGGCCGCGACCTTCTCGGTGGCGGTACGGATCTCGGCGGTGTCCTCGCCCTTGAGCTTCTCCTTCAGCTCGGTCAGCGCGGTCTCCACCTCCGTCTTCACGTCACCGGGGACCTTGTCCTCGTTCTCCTTGAGGAACTTCTCCGTCTGGTAGACGAGCTGCTCGCCCTGGTTGCGCGACTCGGCGGCCTCGCGACGGCGGTGGTCCTCCTCCGCGTACTTCTCGGCCTCCTCACGCATCCGGTTGACCTCGTCCTTCGGCAGCGAGGAGCCGCCGGTGACGGTCATCTTCTGCTCCTTGCCGGTGCCGAGGTCCTTGGCGGCGACGTGCATGATGCCGTTGGCGTCGATGTCGAACGCGACCTCGATCTGCGGGACGCCACGCGGGGCCGGCGGCAGGCCGGTCAGCTCGAACATCCCGAGCTTCTTGTTGTACGCCGCGATCTCGCGCTCGCCCTGGTAGACCTGGATCTGCACGGACGGCTGGTTGTCCTCGGCCGTCGTGAAGATCTCGGAACGCTTGGTCGGGATCGTGGTGTTGCGCTCGATGAGCTTGGTCATGATGCCGCCCTTGGTCTCGATACCGAGGGACAGCGGGGTGACGTCGAGCAGCAGGACGTCCTTGACCTCACCCTTGAGGACACCGGCCTGGAGCGAGGCGCCGATGGCGACGACCTCGTCCGGGTTCACGCCCTTGTTGGCCTCCTGGCCACCGGTCAGCTCCTTGACGAGCTCGGCGACGGCCGGCATACGGGTGGAGCCACCGACGAGAACGACGTGGTCGATCTCGGAGAGCTGGATGCCCGCGTCCTTGATGACGTTGTGGAACGGGCTCTTGCAGCGGTCCAGGAGGTCAGCGGTGAGCTGCTGGAACTGCGAGCGCGTGAGCTTCTCGTCCAGGTGCAGCGGGCCCTCGGCGGACGCCGTGATGTAGGGCAGGTTGATCGTGGTCTCGGTCGAGGACGAGAGCTCGATCTTCGCCTTCTCCGCGGCCTCGCGCAGACGCTGAAGAGCCATCTTGTCCTTGGACAGGTCCACGCCGTGCCCGTTGGCGAACTGCTTCACCAGGTAGTCGACGACGCGCTGGTCCCAGTCGTCACCACCGAGGTGGTTGTCACCGTTGGTGGCCTTCACCTCGACGACACCGTCGCCGATCTCCAGCAGCGACACGTCGAAGGTGCCACCACCGAGGTCGAAGACGAGGATCGTCTGGTCGTCCTTGTCGAGGCCGTACGCCAGGGCGGCGGCCGTCGGCTCGTTGACGATACGCAGGACGTTCAGGCCCGCGATCTCACCGGCCTCCTTCGTCGCCTGACGCTCGGAGTCGTTGAAGTACGCAGGGACGGTGATGACCGCGTCGGTCACCTTCTCGCCCAGGTACGCCTCGGCGTCACGCTTGAGCTTCTGCAGGATGAAGGCGCTCATCTGCTGCGGGTTGAAGCTCTTGCCGTCCAGGTCGATCTTCCAGTCCGTGCCCATGTGGCGCTTGACGGAGCGGATGGTCCTGTCGACGTTGGTCACCGCCTGGCGCTTGGCGACCTCGCCGACCAGCACCTCGCCGTTCTTCGCGAAGGCGACGACGGACGGCGTGGTCCTGGCGCCCTCTGCGTTGGTGATGACGGTGGGCTCCCCGCCTTCGAGAACGCTGACGACGGAGTTAGTCGTGCCCAGGTCGATGCCGACCGCACGTGCCATTTCAGTTCCTCCAGCTTGACTACTTGAGTGGATCTGACTCAAGGATGCACGAGAGTCGTTCCAGTGTCAACAGACCTGAGTCGATGAGACTCAACTATGGTGCGCGAACCTCGCGCGCCCAGGGGAAGAGGGGAATCGAGGGCGACACCCGCCCCTCACCGGCCGTGCGGCGCCTCCCCATCATCGCGCCATGGGATCGTTCTGTCACAAATGTCGCGATCCATACAAAACAGACACAGAACCCGCCTGATTCCAGAGGTACGCACGATGCAGAGGAAAAGGCAGAGACAGAGGCCGAAACGGAGGCCGCCCTGGGGTGCGGCCCGAGGACGGCCGTCGCCCAAGCGCCTGCTGGACCTGGTCCTCGGCTCGGTCCTGCTGACCCTGACGGCCCCGCTGCTCGTCGCGGGCGCCCTCGTCCTCGCGGCACGGCGGCCCCCCGGTGGCGTGCTGACCCGCTCCCCGCGGATCGGCCTGGGCGGGCGCCCCTTCGTACTGCGCTCCCTGCGCACCCGGCGGCTGCGGCTGGATCTGCTCTCCCGACTGCCGCAGGTCGTCCTGGGTGACCTCTCACTGGTCGGCCCGGAGCCGCTGACGCCGGCCGACGAGCAGGCCCGGACCCACTCAACCGACACCTCCGCCCCCACCGCCTCCACCACCGCGGCCGGTGCGCCACACTGGCGGCAGGAACTCAGGCCGGGGCTCACCGGCCTGGCGCAGCTGCGCTCCCGCTCCGGCATGCCGTGGGACGAGCCCGCCCTGCTCGATCAGCACTACGCCGAGCACCACTGGGTGGGACTCGACCTGGCCATCCTGGCGGGAGTCGTACACGATCCGTTGCGCAGGGCGATCCACGCGCGCGCCCGGCGCGGGAAGGCACACCTGAGCGATACAGATCACCGACTGTGCAACTACAGCGCAGCGGAATAAGTCGGTAGTGTCAGCACAGACTGATTAAGTTACTGCTTAGTAATCGCGAGCGTTCGCTCGTACGCTGGATCCCACCCTCGCAGGCCCGAGGAGCCCTCACATGCAACTCGCCGCGATCATCGTGTCGCTGGTGCTGACTGTGGTCGGCGTTGCGCTCATCGCCCGAGCCGTCGCGCAGATCTACCGGTTCGTCCGTATCGGCCAACCGGTCCCCGCAGGCAGCCGCACCGACGCCCCCAAGAGTCGCTCGATCACCCTGGCCAAGGAGTTCCTCGGCCACACCCGGATGAACCGATGGGGCATCGTCGGCGTCGCGCACTGGTTCGTCGCCATCGGCTTCCTGACCCTGGGCCTGACGATCGTCACGGCGTACGGGCAGCTCTTCAAGGCCGACTGGGTCCTCCCGGTCCTCGGCGGCTGGCTGCCGTACGAGGTCTACACGGAGTTCATCGCGCTCGCGACCACGGTGGGCATCCTCGTCCTCATCGCGATCCGCCAGCTCAACCTGCCGTCGCGCCCGGGCCGCAAGTCCCGCTTCGCGGGTTCCAAGATGGGCCAGGCGTACTTCGTCGAGGCGGTCATCCTCGTCATCGGCCTCGCGATCATGACCCTGCGCGGGCTCGAAGGCGCACTGCACCACGTGGACGGCTACGAGGCCGCGTACTTCGCCTCGTACCCGCTGGTCGCCGCGTTCAAGGGGCTGAGCCTGCCCACCCTGCAGAACCTGGTCTACCTCACCGCCATGATCAAGCTCGGTGTCACCATGACCTGGGCGATCACCGTCGGCCTGAACACCAACATGGGTGTCGCCTGGCACCGCTTCCTGGCCTTCCCGAACATCTGGTTCAAGCGGAACGCCGGCGGCGAGGTCGCGCTGGGCGCGCTCCAGCCGATGACCTCGGGCGGCCAGGAGATCGACTGGGAGGACCCGGCCGAGGACGCCGTCTTCGGTGTCTCCCAGGTCGAGCAGTTCTCCTGGAAGGGCATCCTCGACTTCTCCACCTGCACCGAGTGCGGCCGCTGCCAGTCGCAGTGCCCCGCCTGGAACACCGGCAAGCCGCTGTCCCCGAAGCTCCTGATCATGTCCCTGCGCGACCACGCGCACGCCAAGGCCCCGTACCTGCTGGCCGGCGGCGGCAAGGACATGGAGGGCACCGAGAAGGCTTCCGAGGAGCAGCTGAAGGACGTTCCCGCCGCCGCTCTCGCGGAGGCCGAGCGCCCGCTGATCGGCACGGTCGAGGAGAACGGCGTCATCGACCCGGACGTGCTGTGGTCCTGCACCACCTGCGGTGCGTGCGTGGAGCAGTGCCCGGTCGACATCGAGCACATCGACCACATCGTCGACATGCGCCGCTACCAGGTGATGATCGAGTCCGCGTTCCCGTCCGAGGCGGGCACGATGCTCAAGAACCTGGAGAAGAAGGGCAACCCCTGGGGCCTGGCCAAGAAGCAGCGCCTGGAGTGGCTCAAGGAGGTCGACTTCGAGATCCCGGTCGTCGGCAAGGACGTCGAGGACCTCACCGAGGTCGACTACCTGTACTGGGTCGGCTGCGCCGGCGCCCTCGAGGACCGCGCCAAGAAGACCACCAAGGCCTTCGCGGAACTCCTCCACATCGCGGGCGTCAAGTTCGCGATCATGGGCGGTGACGAGAAGTGCACCGGTGACTCCGCCCGCCGCCTGGGCAACGAGCCGCTGTTCCAGCAGCTCGGCCAGGAGAACGTCATGGCGCTGAACATGGCGTTCGGCGAGGAGCTGGACGACGACGGCAAGGTCACCCCCGAGTCGAAGAAGCCGAAGGCGTCGAAGAAGATCGTCGCGACCTGCCCGCACTGCTTCAACACCATCGCGAACGAGTACCCGCAGCTCGGCGGCGAGTACGAGGTCATCCACCACACCCAGCTGCTCCAGCACCTCATCGACGAGGGCAAGCTGATCCCGGTGACCCCGGTCGAGGGCCTGATCACGTACCACGACCCGTGCTACCTGGGCCGCCACAACAAGATCTACACCCCGCCGCGCGAGATCATCGCGAAGGTCCCGGGCATCCGCAGCGAGGAGATGCACCGCCACAAGGAACGCGGCTTCTGCTGCGGCGCCGGTGGTGCCCGGATGTGGATGGAGGAGCGGATCGGCAAGCGCATCAACAACGAGCGCGTCGACGAAGCCCTCTCCCTCAACCCGGACATCGTCTCCACCGCCTGCCCGTTCTGCCTGGTCATGCTGACCGACTCGGTCAACGGCAAGAAGAACGAGGGCAAGGCGAAGGAGTCCGTCCAGGTGGTCGACGTGTCGCAGCTGCTGCTCGACTCCGTGAAGACCCCGGCCGACCCGGCCGGTGAGACGGAGCCGGCGGACGCACCGGAGCCCGAACCGGTGAAGTAGCCCGGGCTGTCGTGCGACAGAAGCGGCCGGACCTGCCTCGGGGGCAGGACCGGCCGCTTCTGCGTCCGGCCGCTTCTGCGTCCGGCCCTCAGGGAGTCCCCAGGGTTCCCTCAGGGGTTCCTCAGGAGTTCCCCCCAGGGGATGTCACAGCTCGGCCGCAATGGCGGTCGGGTTCCCCAGGCCCTCTCACCGCACCGGCGCGGACCAGGTACGTTCGACGAGTGGCTGGATTCAGGATCGGACGCGGCCGGGACAACCGCACCCCGCAGCAGGCGCAGCAGCAACCGCGGCAGCAGCCGTACGGCTCACAGGCACCACCGCCGTACGCCCAGCGGTCATGGCCGCCGACGGGAGGCAACGGCGCCCCGCCCCCGTACAACAACGGCAGGCACGACAACAGCGGCTACGCCTACAACGGCGGCGCCCCCGGCGGCGGCTACAACAACGACGGCGGCTACGGCAACGACGAGCCGGAGTACTTCACCGACCCGTACCAGCAGCCGCAGCAGCCCCACGGCTACCCCCAGCACGGCGACCCGTACGCCAACTCACCCGGCCACACGCAGGCGTTCCGCATCGACGAGGCCCCGTACGACGACGGCAACACCTACCGCGCCGGCCAGGCCCCCGCACAGCCCGCGGGCCCGCGGCTGCCGTGGAAGGAGCTGCTCACCGGCATCGTGCTGCGCCCGGGACCGACGTTCTGGCAGATGCGCGACTACCCGGTCTGGGGCCCGGCGCTCATCGTCACGTTCCTGTACGGCCTGCTCGCCCTCTTCGGCTTCGACCAGGCCCGGGACGACGCGATCCACGCGACGCTCTCCACGGCGGTCCCCTACGTCGTCATCACGGGCATCGCCTTCGTCATCGGCGGCCTGATCCTGGGCGCGGTCACGCACACGCTCGCCCGCCAGCTCGGCGGCGACGGCTCCTGGCAGCCCACCGTGGGCCTCTCCATGCTGATCATGTCGCTCACGGACGCGCCCCGGCTGATATTCGCGCTGTTCCTCGGCGGCGAGAACTCCCTGGTCCAGATCCTGGGCTGGATCACCTGGCTGGCCTCGGCCGCGCTCTTCACCTCGATGGTGAGCAAGTCGCACGACCTGCCCTGGCCGAAGGCCCTGGGCGCATCCGCGATCCAGCTGATCGCACTGCTGTCGATCATCAAGCTGGGCACGCTCTGACCGCACCGCACGCACCAGCGCCCACAGCAACGGCCTCGGCACCGAAAGGTGCCGAGGCCGTTGTCACGTACGGATCGGGACGCGTCCGGGGCAGGCCCGGCAGGCGACTGCCGGTCCGCCCGCCCCGAGCTGCGGCAGGAGCCCCTTCAGGAGCGACCCGCAGAAGCTCCCCTCAGGAGCTCCCCTCAGGCGTCGAGAACCTGCCCGCTGCGACGCACGACGGGTTCGTCCACGCTCCACGGGAAGTTGATCCAGCGATCGGTCTTCTTCCACACGTACTCGCACTTCACCAGCGAGTGCGGCTTCTCGTAGATGACCGCGCTGCGCACATCGGCGACATGATCGATGCAGAAATCACGCACCAGCTTCAATGTCTTCCCGGTGTCGGCGACGTCGTCGGCGATCAGGACCTTCTTGTCCGAGAAATCGACCACATTCGGAACCGGCGCCAGCATGACCGGCATTTCCAAGGTGGTGCCCACACCGGTGTAGAACTCGACATTCACCAGGTGGATGTTCTTGCAGTCCAGGGCGTAAGCGAGCCCGCCCGCGACGAACACCCCGCCCCGCGCGATGCTCAGTACGACATCGGGCTCGAACCCGTCGTCGGCCACGATCTGCGCCAACTCGCGCACCGCATGGCCGAACCCCTCGTACGTCAGACTCTCCCGCACATCATCACTCATCGACATCACACCTGGGTCCGGTGGAAATTAAGGAACGAACGCGACGCGGTCGGCCCGCGCTGGCCCTGGTACCGCGATCCGTAGCGCTCGGAGCCGTACGGGAACTCCGCAGGTGAACTCAGCTGGAACATGCACAGCTGCCCGATCTTCATGCCCGGCCACAGCTTGATCGGCAGGGTCGCCAGATTCGACAGCTCCAGGGTCACGTGCCCGGAGAAACCGGGGTCGATGAATCCCGCGGTCGAATGCGTCACAAGGCCGAGCCGCCCCAGCGAGCTCTTTCCCTCCAGCCGCGACGCGAGATTGTCGGGCAACGAGATCACTTCGTACGTCGAGGCGAGCACGAATTCACCGGGGTGCAGGATGAACGCCTCGTCCCCGTCCGGCTCGACCAGGCGCGTCAGATCGGCCTGCTCGACGGCCGGGTCGATATGCGGATAGCGGTGGTTCTCGAACACCCGGAAGTAGCGGTCGAGCCGCACATCAATGCTCGACGGCTGCACCATCGACGCGTCGAACGGATCAATGCGTACACGTCCGGCGTCGATCTCGGCCCGGATGTCCTTATCTGAGAGAAGCACGCCCCCGAGGATACGCAGAACGCGCGGACCAGCCCCAACCAGGGACCGCTCCGCGCGCCTGTGACCGCTCCTGCCGCTCTTTCCCGGCCCCCGCTACTGCTGCTCGAACATCACGGGCACGGCCTGCCTCAGCCGCGCACAACGAGGACAGCGGAGGAGCCGCCCGGGACCGATCCGCCCGGACCCGAGCTGCTGCATCGGGAACGAAGCGGTAGCGAAAACGTGCCCTTCGGCACAGCGGACGACGGTGCGCTCCACGGAGTCCATCAAGTCCCTTCCCCAACAAACTTTGGACGAGAACGCCACATTAGGGGATGAACAGGACGCCACTCCAGGCGGCACTCCGACCACCCACGCTACGCCCTCAACTCCCGCCCGCGGCAACCGTGTCCGCCCTCCGCAACAGCGCAAAGGCCCCACGGCGCATACGCCGGGGACCTGGGATGGGGTACAGTGTGAGACGATCGAGCGCGATCAAGCAGCGCGCTACGCGGGTGTAGTTTAATGGTAGAACATGAGCTTCCCAAGCTCAGAGCGCGAGTTCGATTCTCGTCACCCGCTCCAGGAAAAAGCCCCAGGCCAGCAGCCCGGGGCTTCTTTGTTGCCTGGACCAGTTCAGGCATCTCGTGCCTATCCGTGCCGGATGCCCGGTCATCCGCCGTTTCACGGCGAGCCCGCACAAGCTGGTCGAGACTGACCTCCACCTCACGCTGCCGCTCCAGGCCCGAGCCCTGACAGATCAGCGCAGCCCGCTCGGTCGGCTGCCCCCGCGCGCACCATCGTGCCTCTTGAGCGTGGGGCCGGACCGGGTCGTCAGGGTGTGCCCGGTATGACGAAGATTGCAGAAGAGGAAGCCATCAAAAAAATCCATCTTCGAGCGAGCCGCACGTCGCTTCCGCCCGAAGGTGGACCGGCGAAACGGCTTGCCCTTCCCCCCAAGGAACAGCAGTCCGTCCGGGCCGTTCTCAGCGTGCCAGTCAAGGTTCCGACGAAGGTCGGGCCGTAGAAGGGCCAACAGAACGACGAACCGCCTGCCCGCTTCCGACGTGGTGGCCCCTTCAGCACGCCTGCCCGTGGTCAGCTCCGGCGCGGCCTGCCTGGCACGGACGGTGAGGTTGTCCAGATCGATGTCCTTTCGGTGCAGTTCGGCCTGTTCATGGGGACGGAGAGGCCCGTCCGCACCGTCGTAGACCATCAGCCGCCAACGGGGCGGAGGGCGTCGGCAAGCGCGTCGACCTGGTCGACGGTGGCGACGGGTCGTTCGGCCGCGGTTTCCTTTCCCGCGCTCTGGATACGGCAGGGGTTGCGGGAATTGCGTCCGAAGTCTGGTCTAGGTTTTGCCTGTGACCCGCAGCCGTTCCAACGTCGGCTCGCCCCACGAGCCTGACTTGCCGCCGTACCAGGTAGTCCTGTCAGAGACTGACTGGGGTTCGCTCCAGACGGCTTTCGGGAACGGTAAGGACCTTCCCGAGGTCCTTGCACGGCTGTTGACGCCCGACCCCAAGGCACAGGTCAACGCTTTGTCAGAGCTAGGCGAGATGGTCGGCCATCAGAACACCGTCTACGAAGCCACTGCCCCCGTCGCCATGTATGTCGCCGGCATCCTCACCCACCCGGCGGCTATGACCCTCCGGCCCTATCGCAACATCCCCATCCGCGCGGCGCTGTTGAACTGGTTGGTTTCCACGGCCTACGACGCCTCCGACGAGATTGTGGGCCGCACGGAGCAGTACTTCCCTGGCTTCCTCGCCCCCGGCACCATCGTGGCGTCCTTCCGGGACCTGCGCCCGATGCTTTATCGGGCCGTCGCGCCCTTCCTCCGAGACAGCCACGAGGACGTGCGCGAAGCCGCCGTCATCGCCGCGCTCATCCTCGCCGAGCACCCCGCGCTCGCCGAGCACCGCGATCACCTCGCCGCGCACGCACGCGCCATCCTGGACACCAGCAGCGACGACCCCAACCGGCGTGTTGCCCGGAAGGCACTCGAAGCATGGGGCCACGACGTCCCCGCCCCTGAGCCTTTCCGGGAGGAGCCCTGGGGCTGGGGGCCACATAGCGATGGCCGCGGCGATCTCGAACCGCCCTTCTGACCGGTACGCGCATGGCACGCGGGCGGTTACTCTCAGCGCCGGAAGCCGTACCCTCCAGTCGCGAAACCTTGACCGGAGCGATCGATGCCGCAACCCCAAGCCCTCTCACGCATACCCCAGTATGCTTGACGTATGTCCTCAACGACGCGCATCACCGTCACGCTCCCCAGCGACCAGGTGGCGGAGCTCCGCAAGCTCACGGACAACGTCTCCGGCTATGTAGCGGAAGCCGTGGCACGCCAGATCCGGCACCAGCTCCTGGGCGACGACCTTCGCCGCCACGAGGAAGAACACGGACACTTCAGCGACGAGGAACTCACCGAAGCCCGCGCGAAGATCTTCGGCTCCGCCGACTCCTCCAAGGACGCGGACGCCGCGTGAGCGAGCGCATCGAAACCGTCGTCCTGGACTCGGAAGGACTCTCCGCCTGGATCGCGCAGGACCGCAAGCTCCTCGCCATGCTGCAGGTCTTCCACGACATGGGAGCCGACCTCGTGATCGGGGCGAACACCATCGTGGAAGTCACCCACACCCGCACCAACATGCCTCGCATGAACTGGGCCCTCTCCCGTATCAAGGTGGAGCCCGTCACCGAGCAGGCGGCGAAAGCGGCGGCTGAGCTCCTCAAAGGCGCCGGGCTGCACGGGCACAAGTACGCCATCGACGCCACGGTCGCCGAGGTCGCGCTCCGCCAGCCGAAACCCGTCGCCCTGCTGACGTCCGACAGCGATGACATGACCAAGCTCTGCGGCAACCAAGTCCGCATCATCCCCCTCTGACCAGCCGGCCCGCCCGGAGCACGCGTCGCACTGCCAGCTCTCGTGCCCCATCCGTGCCCAGCAGAGCGGACAACAGCGGTCAGATACGGCTCCCAGAGACCGGGAGCCACTCACCTGCCCAATCCGAAATCGCAGGTCAGGGCCCCTGCAACAACCTAGGAACCGTTGATTCCCAAGCTCAGAGCGCGAGTTCGATTCTCGTCACCCGCTCCATGATGAAGGCCCTGGTCGGAGACCAGGGCCTTGTTTGTTATCTAGACCACTTTTGGGGCCCGTGCCATTGGCGCGTACGGACGCCATCAGGGCCGGGGCACCTCAGAGTCGGCCCTGATGACGTGCTGACGCACTCGAAAGCTCAGAGCGATGCCTTGACTCCGAGGCTTCCGGCACTGATGGCTCCCCGTAGGACGTGGGCGATCTCCTCGGGCTTGAGGTCAATGCCGTCGAGCCCTTCCATGGTCAGTGGGGTCTCCTCCAGTGCGTACTCGCCGCGGCCCTCGGCGCTGAACTCGGGGCCGGTGCGGTCATCGAAGGACCAGGTTGCGATGCGGGCGAGGTAGAAGAGCTGACGCTCGTCGGCGGACTCCATCGTGTGGAGGAGGCGGACGATGTCGGCCTTTCCCGCGATCTCCTCGTGGATCTCCCGGTGGAGGGCCGCCTCCCGGGACTCGTCGCTGGGTTCGACGCCGCCGCCGGGCAGGACCCAGTATTCGGGGATACCGGGCCTGGTGCGGCGGATGACCAGCATCGTTTCGTCGGCGGTGATCAGGACAGCACGGACTCGTTCGATCATTTCGGTTCGTCTCCTTGCTTGTTGACGGTCTCAGTGCAGCAGCCAGCCGCCGTCGACGTGGACGGACTGCCCCGTGATGAACGAGGCGGAGGGGCCCACGAGAAACGCCACCAGGGCGGCGACATCCTCAGGCCGGCCACGGCGCCGGACACACTGACGCTTGATTTGGTCCTCCGGCCGCGCACGGTGCTGGGCGGGGAGGGTGTTCTCGGCCTCGACCTGGATGGCCCCGGGCATGACGGTGTTCACGCAGATTCCGTACGGCCCCAGTTCGCGGGCGAGGGAGCGGGTCAGGCCCAACAGCCCGGCCTTCGCGGTGCTGTACGCGACGAGGTTCGTCCGGCCGGCGCGGGCGTTGACACTGCCGATGTTCACGATCCGGCCCCAGCGGCGCTCGATCATGTCGGGGGTGAACACATGGCAGGTGCGGTAGTGAGCGGTGAGGTTCACGTCGAGGGAGTAGTTCCAAGCGGTCTCGTCGGTGTCCTGCCAGGCAACTCGGGGGTAGGAGCCGGCGTTGTTCACCAGGATGTCGACGGGTCCGATCTCGGCCCGGACGAGGCCGGCCATGGTCTGGACGCTGCCTGGATCGGTCAGGTCGGCGTTCACCGCGATCCCGGGGCTGCCCGCGCGCTCGAAGGCGGCGAGGAGGGCGTGGGCGTCGGGGTCCTGGCCGAGGTGGTTGACCGCCACGGTTGCTCCGGCGGTGGCGAGCGCCCGTCCGATCTCGGCGCCGATGCCGGTGGCCCCGCCGGTGACAAGGGCGGTGCGGCCCTGGAGTGGCCGGGTCTGGAGAGGAGTCTCAAGCATGGGCAGGGACATTGCTGCTCCGTTCGCCGAGGTGGGGGTGAGGGGCCGGTGTGGTGGTGAAGAAGGTGTCGAGCGTCGTGTGCGGGTCCTGGCTCTCGGCGAGTTTGATCAGGACGAGCAGGAGGTCGTGTCCGGTGAGCCGGGAGGGCGGGATGACGCCGAGAACGCGCAGGGCGAGAAAGGCACGGATCTATTCCAGGCCGCTGCCGTTCCCCCTGCGAAGGCCGTCCAGGACACGGGTGATGGCCGCAGCGCGGCCGGGGCTGGTGTTCCAGGAGTATCGGACATCGATGTGCCGACTGCTCCAGCGCAGTTCCAGGTGCTCGATGCGCGGGCGGGTCAGGGGCGGCAGGGCGAGGCGGAGGGTGCGGGCGTACACGTCGGGCTGGTAGCGGGGGACGAGCCAGCCGCCCAGGGCCATCAGGTACCAGAGCAGGTTGGCGGTCTCGCCCGCGACGGTGTTGCGCCCGGCGAACTCGAAGTCGAGCCAGCACAGCGGGTCGGCGATGTTTGGTTCCGTAGGGTCGCCCTGTGTCAGACCGGCGAGCATGCGGCGGTCGGGAGCCAGGGCGTGGCGGAGGTTGTCGATGGTGTGGGCGACGTTCAACGTCAGCGGTCTGCCGTTGGCAGTGAGGGTGAAGTCTCCCAGCTCCCGGAGGGTGAGGGTCGTACCGGTGTGGGGCAGGGTGAGTGACTGGTCGCGGCGCAGGTACCAGCGATCCAGTCGGCTACCGGGGCGGATCCGGTCGAGGTAGAGGTCCGGGACGCACTCGGCCAGCGGCACGCGCTTCCCGGTCTCCTCAGCCGCTGCCCTCAGGTCGGCGCAGACCCCGTCCACAAGGCGGTCCAGGCGGAGCTGCGCGGCCGGTTCGCGGTCGGCGAGGGCGATCACGTCGCCCATCAGCAGCTCGCACCGGCCGTTGGCGAAAACGTCCTCGTAGGCAAGGAGTTGTCTGTCCGGTAACGCGATCTGCCCGTGAAGGGCCGGAACCGCGATGCGGGAGGAGAGCTGTGCCCACCCCTTCGCCTCGACTTCGGCCCGCTCCCGAGTCGCCACTGGCTTATGGAAGACACCCGTTGCTGCCATGGGCCGTCGGACGTTCGCGCTCACCGCGTCTCCCTAGGGAGGGTGTCCAGCCAAGCCTGGAGAACGAGGAGTGCGAGCGCTTCGGCAGCGAGCGGCTCGGTGCGGGCGGTGGTGATCAGGCTCGTGTCCTGCCGCGTGGCGTCGAGGAGGACGGTGAGGGCGTCGCTGTCGGAGGGGCACTCGATCCCACTGAAACGGAGCTGAATCTTCGCGAGCAGCGCAGTGACCTTGTAGAGGGCGCGGAGGTCAGGACTTCCCTTGAGGAACTGGCGGCGGATCTCGATAGCGGCCTGGATGCCGTCGCGCAGGCTTACAGCGACGTCGGTGGCCGCGTCCGGAGCGGGCAGAGCCAGGCCGGGGGTGGACCACAAGGGGACCAGCGACCCGCTGCCGATGAGAGCGAGGACGTGAAGGAGTCGAGAGGTGATGGCGCCGACCCGGCACTCGGCGCGGGTCACGATCAGCGCTCTGGAAGCCGCCTGGTGTCCCCGCAACGCAGAATGGTGCCAGGATCCACACCACATCTCTGCGTACGTGGCCTGGGAGCTCTTGGCTGAGTGGGGGCGCTTGGAGGATGAGGAGCGGTGGGAGAAGCTCGATTTCTTGGAGTTCGCCTTGCGGGAGAGCCACGCTTTGGGTGCGGAGCAGGTGAGGCAGGTACTTGACGTGGCCAACAGCGTTGCGTACTGGGACGAGATGATCGGTGGCTTTGTCCGAGACCCACTGCTGGAACAGCTTCAGGCAGTCCGGGACGACTTCGTCGATGTTGCATACGGAGTGCTCGACAGCCTTGTGGCATAGGCGCAACCGCTTCTTACGGGAGGTGACGCCGCACGGGGCCTGTGCGCTCTGGGGCTGGGCGCTGCACTCGGTTCTGGGCCATCCCTGGGCCGTCCGGGGCCGCGCACCCATGGCCAACGACGACAAACGACGACCACCAGGCGCTCTAGAACACCACTCCTGAGCTGCGAAATCCCAGGTCACCAAGATCCCCGACAAGACCCAGGGCTAGAAAGAAGCCGGGGCCAAGACAGCAATCGACTGGCCAGTACGTCTCGCGGCCTCCACGATGGCCGCATGGACCGGTTGCAGGACAGCGCTTGGCAGTACGTGGCGGAAGTACTCCACGCCGAGGATCTTCCGATGGTCGCTGCGCACGCACTCGTTGATGGCCATGACTCTCCCGCCCTACGTGAGCTGGCCAGCCTGTCGCGCCGGAGCGATGCCGCTGAGGTCCGCGAGCTGTACATCCAAGCTCTGGATGAGCTTGATGTGCACCTTCCTGACGAGGAGACGGCTGGCCGATGTCTCCTCGTGAGCCTCGCGTTCGGCCTGGCGCAAGGCGAGTTGAGCCCCAAAGATGTGGCCGACCGGCTATCGATGACGGTCGCAGCTCACACCCAGGAGGAGACGCAGTTCCTTTCCATCGCCGCCCACTACAGCGAATGGATCGGACCGGACGACCTCCCGGGATGGGAACACGATCTACAAACCGCAGCCCACACCTTGGCTGCCTCCACCGCCCTTGCCCCAGCATCGTCGTACCAGGTTTGCGGCGTGACCGACTGACCCAACTGAGTCGCGCCCTCGTGCCAGACCCGCGCCAGTTAGAGCGGGCAACCACGGTCAATCAAGAACCTGAAGCTGGCGGCCTGGACGACCTCCTGCGCGTATCACCACAGGTCAGCGACCTGCCGTGCCGTTGATGCTCGGTGATTCCCAAGCTCAGAGGGCGAGTTCGATTCTCGTCACCCGCTCCACTAGAAAGCCCCAGGCCAGTAGCCGGGGGCTTCTTTGTTGTCTGGACCAGTTCGGGTCTCTCGTGCCATATCCATGCCAGAAGGCTCCTCCCCGACCTTTGCGAGCTACCGGAACGGTTGGCCGTCCATGCCTCGCCAAGTTGGCGGCACCGCCTGGCCCACCGCTGAGCTGCGGTCGGTCCCGGACTGCCCCTTGAGTCGGGAGTGATGAAAGCCAACACCACTTCTTGGAGGCGATGTTGCTGGGACAGAACCCGGACATGTCCCGGATCATTTCAAGATCGACCCCGTCTTAGTGTCATCGGTACAAGCAGGAAGCACCGCAACCGAAAAGCCGCAGGAGATCATGATGCGTCCGCGCCTCGCCGCCCGTTCCACTCGTCTCTTCCTCGCCGTCGCGGCCGTTACGGCCCTCGCCGCCACCTCCACCGCCTGCAGCCCCGACGACATCGAGGACACCAGCAGTTCCTCGGCCCCCTCCGCCGCCGGCGACGGGAGCAGCAGCCCCTCCTCCGGCGACAGCCTCTCCGCCGGCGCGTCCGGTTCCAGCGGCTCCGGTTCCAGCGAATCGTCCGACTCGGGCGGAGCCGATGACAAGGCCGCCGCCTCCGGTGACGGCGAGAAGAGCGGCTACGGGCAGTCCTGTGGCACCAACGATCTGGACTTCACGGTCACCTCGGAGACCCAGGCCGGCGGCTACTACCTCGTCACCGCCAAGGCCAAGTCCGGTATCACCTGCTACCTGGATGTCAACACCCCCAGCGTTTCCTTCGGCTCCGGCGCCGACGGCGTCGCCTCCCCTGTCGGACAGGGCGGCGAAGACCCCATCAAGCTCACCGGATCCGCCGTTGCGTACACCGGTATCAGCCCCAAGACCACCAACAGCGATGCCGGCAAGGAATTCGAGAACGTCATCATCGCCACCTCCGACGACGATCCCGACCCCGCCGAACTCCAGCTCCCCGACACCGCCACCGTCGACAAGCCCATCGTCACCAACTGGGCCACCAACCGCGCCGAGGCCGTCCCCGTCATCGTCTGACGAACCGGACCGGCACCGTCGACATCGCGCTCCACCCCGTGGAGTCCGTCCGCGCAGTCGCCCCCGCGCCCCCTGAGGGCGTCTCGTCGGATCCCTGTCCAGCCAGATCCCGGTATGCGGCCTGCTCACAGGTGGGCATCCAGGAACTCCCCGAGCGCGGTCCTGGACATCGGACCGCTCCCGGCCGCCATCGCCTCGCCCCGATCGATCAGCACGAAGAAGGGCGCGCCGGTGACGCCGTACCGCCGTACGGGGCCGGGGCACCTTGCGATGTCGGCCCGCACGACGATCAGTCGGCCCTCGTAGGCGTCGGCCACCTCCCGCACCACGGGATCCATTTCCTTGCATGCTGCTGCGGCCTTGGGCCACACCCCGTGGAAGTACGCGAGCACCGGGACGTCCACCCTCGCCAGGATGAACTCGAACTCGGCGTTCTCCCGGGCTTGTTGGACCCTGTTTGCCATCGGCACTCCTTGACGCTCCACTCGATGCGAGGCAGTCGGTGCCTCCTTGTGTCTCCCGACTGCGGCGGCACGTACCGCCTGTCAGTGGGCCTTGCGCGCTCGGGCGGCCTTACGGGCCTCCGCCATCATGCGCGCCTCCGTGGCCTTGCGGGATTCCTTCGGCGGGCGGCCCGCGCGGGTACCAAGACCCCGGAACGCCGCGTTGCCGGTCTTCCCCCCGTCCTGCACCGGCGGGCGCTTCGCGCCTGTGATGCTGGTCAGCCTCTCCTCGCCGGAGCGAACCTGAACGACCATGGGCCGGATCCCTGCGTCCGACATCGTCCGGTTCACGTCCCGGCGCTGGCCGGGCGTGACCAGCGTGACCACGCTGCCGGACTCCCCGGCACGCGCGGTGCGCCCGCCGCGGTGGAGGTAGTCCTTGGGGTCGGAGGGCGGATCCACGTTGACGACGAGGTCCAGGTGCTCGACGTGGATGCCACGGGCAGCGACGTTGGTGGCCACCAACACCGTGATCTCGCCGTCCTTGAACTGGGCCAGCGTGTGCGTGCGCTGCGGCTGCGACTTCCCGCCGTGCAGAGCACCCGCCTGTATGCCGCTGCTCCGCAGGTGGCGGGTGAACTGGTCCACACCGTGCTTGGTGTCCAGGAACATCAGCACCCGCCCGTCCCGGGCCGCGATCTCGGTGGCTGTCGCGTACTTGTCGGCGGGATGGACGTTCAGTACGTGGTGTTCCATCGTCGCGACCGAGCCCTCCGCCCGGTCGACCGTGGCGAACACCGGCTCACTCAGATAGTGCCTGACCAATTGATCGACGTTGCGGTCGAGCGTCGCGGAGAACAGCATCCGCTGCCCGCCGGGGGGCGTCCGGTCCAGGGTCTCCGAGACCTGCGGCAGGAAACCCATGTCGCACATCTGGTCCGCCTCGTCCAGCACCGCGATCCGCACCCGGTCCAGGTGGCAGTCCCGCCGGGCGACGAGATCGGACAGCCGTCCCGGCGTCGCCACCACGACCTCGGCACCCGCCCGGAGCGCCGCCACCTGCCGGCCGATCGCAAGACCGCCGACCACAGTCACCGAGCGTAGCCCGAGCGCCTCCGCGTAGGGAGCCAGTGCCTCGCTCACCTGCTGCGCGAGTTCCCTTGTCGGCACCAGGACCAGCGCGAGAGGCCGCTTCGGTTCGGCGCGCCGGCCCGCCGTACGTGCGAGGAGCGCAAGCCCGAAGGCGAGAGTCTTTCCCGAGCCGGTCCGCGCGCGGCCGAGGACGTCCCGGCCGGCCAGCGCGCTCGGCAGGGTGGCCGCCTGGATCGGGAATGGCTCCCGTACCCCGAGCCCCGCCAGCACCCCCATCAGCTCGACCGGCAGTTCCAGCTCCGCGAAGGACCCAGCCGGCGGGAGGCCAGGCGCCGGCGCCCCCGGCACCGAGAGCTCGCCCCGCAGGGCCCTCCCCTGGTCGGACCTGCCGGATCCGGAGCGACCGGAAGCCGGCTGCTTCGCCTTCATGGGGGTTCCTCGTTTCGGCGCCCTGAACGGACCTGGGCCCGTGCCTTGTCCGGCACGGGCCCAGGCTCTTTGCAAGCGTGACCCAACCTTACCAGCGCGGGCCTCGCGCCAGCCGCCCTGCGGCCCGGCCGGGCATCCGCCCCGGGGATCGTCATGCGCCGAAGGCCGGTAAGCCCCTCGACATCCGGGTTGCCCTCGCCGACCGGTACAAGAGTTCCTGCCGCAGGTGGCCGGTCGCCGGACGCGATTGCCCCGCGGCTGGAGACCATCGCGGGCACGGTCGGGGCGCGGGCGATCGGGGAGTTCGGGATCGATGTCTCGCGCTTGCACTGATACATGACCAGCATGTCCGTGCACGGCGCATACTCGGACGAAGGCCAGGACGCCGATGTACGAGTGAGAGCGTGATGGGCCCCTGCTGACGTTCCTCGACGTCGCCGCGCCCGTCCCCCACCGATGAATCCGTAGATCACTTCACATCATTCCGGGAGAACCCATGACCGTGAGCAAGAACATCAACAACCCCGTGGGCATGGGCGGCGGCCAGCGCAAGAGACTGTCCCGCGCCGAACGGCAGAACAACGGTCCGCACCGCAACCTCGACCGCCAGGGTGCCGCCGACCGGAAGGCGGAGCTGGTGCGCAAGATGCGCCAGAAGGCAGGCGCAGCCGAGGGCGCCGGGCAGACGGGCGACGACACCGCACAGAGCTGACGCACCACCGTCGCAGGGCGGCACCGCACGAGGCAGGGCCAGGGCCGCGACGCACGGTCCGGGCCCTGCTGCCGTACCGGGGGTCTGCGGCCGTACCGGGCGCGGCCGGTCCCGCTCAGCTCTCGGCCGACCACCCGCGTCTCAGCCGACCACCCGGAGGTGGGCGTGCCACTACGTGCCAGTCAGGACGGTGAACAGCGGTCAGCAGAGGCCCGAACGAAGCCACTACGGCACGCCCCCATGGGTGCGTTTACCCAGGTCAGAGGGCATGCAAGCCTACCCAGTACCGGGTGATTCCCAAGCTTAGAGCGCGAGTTCGATTCTCGTCACCCGCTCCATGATGAAGGCCCTGGTCGGCGACCGGGGCCTTTCGCTTGCCTGTCAGGGCACCACCGCCTGGCCAGTGCCGGAAGCCGCACCCTTCCGATCGCGCAACCTTGATCGAAACGGTTGGCGGCACAAGCCCGAGCCCTCCTGCGCATACTCCAGTATGCTTACCGCATGTCCTCAACGACTCGCATCACCGTCACGCTGCCCAGCGACCAGGTGGCGGAGCTCCGCAAGCTCACGGACAACGTCTCCGGCTACGTAGCGGAAGCCGTAGCCCGTCAGATCCGGCACCAGCTTCTGGGCGACGACCTTCGCCGCCACGAGGAGGAGCACGGACACTTCAGCGACGAGGAACTCGCCGAAGCCCACTCCAAGATCTTTGGCACCGCGGGCTCCCCCAAGGACGCGGACGCCGCGTGAGCGAGCGCATCGAGACCGTTGTCCTGGACTCGGAAGGGCTCTCCGCCTGGATCGCACAGGACCGCAAGTTCCTCGCGATGTTGCAGGTGTTCCACGACATGGGGGCAGACCTCGTGATCGGGGCGAACACCATCGTGGAAGTCAGCCACTCCCGCACCAACACCCCACGCCTGAACTGGGCCCTGTCCCGCATCAAGGTGGAGCCGATCACCGAGCAGGCGGCCAAAGCGGCAGCGGAGCTTCTCAAAGGCGCCGGACTGCACGGGCACAAGTACGCCATCGACGCCACGGTCGCCGAGGTCGCACTGCGCCAGCCGAAACCGGTCGCCCTACTGACGTCCGACAGCGACGACATGACCAAGCTCTGCGGCGACCAGGTCCGCATCATCCCTCTCTGACCCACCGCCCCACCCGGAGCACGCAACTTGGCAGGTTCCGCTGCACTGCCACCACCCGTGCCCCATCCGTGCCCAGCGGAACGGACAACAGCGGTCATGTACGGATCCCAGAGACCACAGCCGACCACCCCACGAAAGGGAAAAGCGCAGGCCAGAGACGCATCGGGGTGCCAAGAACCGTTGATTCCCAAGCTCAGAGCGCGAGTTCGATTCTCATCACCCGCTCCACGAAGCCCTACCTCAAAGCCCCAGGCCGACGGCCTGGGGCTTGATTGTTGCTCAAGCCCGATCGAGTGCCCTGGGCTCGTTCTGCACCCACGCATCAATCGGCGGCTTCCGGCCATCAACAACCCACGAGCACATATGCCAACTATGATAGTTGTTATATGCTTCTGTGCATGGAGACGAAGACGTACACAACCATCGACCTGCGCAAGGGAATGGGCGAGATCCTGGACCGGACCCGGATCGCCGGTGAGGCCGCTGCCATCACCCGTAAAGGGAAGACGGTCGCCTACTTGGTGCCGGCCGAGTGGTTCGAGCAGATGGCCCGTCGGCACCAGTCGCACGAGGCCCGGCACGAGGCGGCCTGACCCACTCTCCCTACCAAGGAGCCCGAACCATGCCCGCCCATGCACTCCACTTCGATGGGTACGAGGGGGAACCCCTGCGGTTGCCACCCATGCCCGAACACACGCCTCAAGCACTCCGGTTGGCCATTCAGGAACACACTCCGCACCTCCTCCCGGACTTTGAGGCTCACTGGAAGCGCGTCATCGGCGACGCCTTCAACATCACTCCTGTACCGGCCTTCATGCGCCTGTGGTGGACGCAGTACGCCATCGCGCGAGATCCCGTCCTCGACTCACACCTTCGCGACCTCGAAGCCCGCGCCGCCAAGTCCGAGGACCCCGAGGAGTCCATCCGGCTTCTGGAGGAGTACAGCCGCCTCCGACACGAAGCCGCCGAGAGGAAGCCCGGAGAGTGATCGACGAACCACTCCGGCCGCCTTGGCAGATGGACTGGACGGAGCAGGCGCAGCACGACTTCCAGAACATGCCCGCCGAAGGCAGCAACCTGGTCATGAGTGCCCGTGCGGAACTGGTCACCGCCGAAGACCCGTACTTCCGGGGAATCGACGCCGACGCCTCGCTCCCCCACTGGATGACCGTCCGGCCACTGACCTCCACAAGCCCCGGTGGCCCCCATATCGTGGACCTGGCCGGCGGACGCGGCTGGCTCATCTACACATTCATGCGCCGCCATGCCGACCCACAGATCGTCATCACCGAAGCCTTCTGGGCATGACGTCTGCGCCATCGCAGTGCCTGCACCACGGGCAGCTTTCGTTTCCTGTCACGCTCCGGCACAAGCCTCAGGCTGATGACCGGCCGTCGACGTGCCCCGTCCGTGCCCTTCGGAGCGGAGAACAGCAGTCACTCACGGCTCCCAGGGAGCCAGGACAACCGCCCCACTCCCGACAAACGTGCAGATCAGTGCCACCCCACCCACTCAAGCACCGGTGATTCCCAAGCTCAGAGCGCGAGTTCGATTCTCGTCACCCGCTCCATGCAAAAGCCCCAGGCCAACGGCCCGGGCCTTCTTTGTCACCTTGCCCTCAGGACGCATCAGACAACGCGTCCGCGCCGCACTGACCCGTGCCACGGCCTCCTCGCCGGCAGAAGCCCGGTCGAAGATCTTCGGCGCCCCTGCCCCCTCCCAGGACGCGGACGCGGCATGCGTGAACGCATCGAGACCGTCGTCCTGGACTCGGAAGGGCTTTCGGCCTGGGTCGCACAGGACCGTAAGTTCCTCGCACTGCTGCAAGTGTTCCACGAGATGGGCGCCGACCTTGTCATCGGGGCGAACACCATCGTGGAGGTCAGTCACTCGCGCACCAACGCTCCACGCCTCAACTGGGCTCTGTCCCGGATCAAGGTGGAACCGGTCACCGAGCAGGCGGCAAAGGCTGCTGCCGAGCTTCTCAAAGGAGCAGGACTGCATGGCCACAGGTACGCCATCGATGCCACCGTGGCCGAGGTAGCCCTTCGCCAGCCGAAGCCGGTCGCGGTACTGACGTCCGACAGCGACGACATGACCAAGCTCTGCGGTAACCACGTCCGGATCATCCCGCTCTGACTTGCCGGCTTCTTCGGGCAGATGCGGCTCGGTGCTTCCTCAGCGAGGCCCCATGGGGCGCAGCTTTGACGGGCGTCTACAGCGCACCACCGCTCGCGCCCTCTCTGTGCCCAGCGGAACGGTCAACAGCGGTGAACCAAGGCAGCCAGAGACCACTGCAGGAGCGAAGTGCTTTCGCCCACAGTATGCGCCGTTGATTCCCAGGCTCAGAGCGCGAGTTCAACTCCTGCCTCAACCGCCTCAAAAGGCTTCTCCCGTACGGCCACAGCGCCTCGCACGCCACGAGTGCCGTTTGGGTTCTCCCCGGTGGCGCCTCCGGCCCCACAGCCGCAGGCAGTCGTATGTTCACCACGTCCTGTGTAGGCCTCGCCCAGAAAGGCGGCACCCTCCTGGGCGGCAATGGGCTGCTCTCGTTGATATGACACGCCCCACGGGCGGTACTCCCACGAGCCAACAGGGCCGTACCGCTCGTAGTTGCCCAGACGACGACGCCACAGGTCAGGTACGCGGCGCTCCACCGCGCGTGGTTGCAGTCAAGCCATTTAGTTCGGCGGATTCTTACTCAGGGTGCGGGAGGGCAACGGTAAACGAACGCTCCGTTTGCTGTGGGTGTGTGCCAGTTGCCATGCGTGGTGGAAATAGGCTGATCGACCGGGCGAGCCGTTG
Source organism: Streptomyces sp. NPDC052052 (assembly GCF_040680455.1). Lineage (NCBI taxonomy): Bacteria > Bacillati > Actinomycetota > Actinomycetes > Kitasatosporales > Streptomycetaceae > Streptomyces > Streptomyces sp. NPDC052052. Next base: position 41,600 of record NZ_JBFAWU010000012.1, read on the forward strand.
GAGGTCTACCCAATGCCACGGCTCTTTCGCTGACATCCAGCCTTGCCATAGACGACTACGGGCGGCTGTGGCGTTCAGTGATCGCGAACGGCCCGAGTGTGCTCAGGTGGAGCCCGGCAGGCGGGGTGTAGATCGAACTCCTGAAGCGGGTGTCGACAAGCGGGTGTCGACGGTCGGATCAATGACCGATGAGACGATCCGGGCCAATGCCTCAACCGCGACCTGCTCGTCGGCATGTGGCACACGCTGCTCAAACTGATCAGTCGCGATATCCGAGAGGACTGGGAGAGCTCCCTCGACGAGCTGGCTCACAGCGTTCAGGCCGCTGCGCGAACCTCACAGAACTGCACCGCCGCTTGCTTGCGGATGTGCTCGCCGTCGGCGGTGATCACCTCTGGCGCTCACCGGTGGCTGCGCGGTCCAGGCGCACGACCTGGTCGACCGGCTCAGCCAGCGGAAATGATGAGTCCCCTGTGCACTGCAAGCCTCCATTACCGGAGGACGGTGAAGGCAAGCTGAACGCCCTCCATGCGGTCGGCCCGAGTGCGCAGCCACAACGGCCAGTGCCACTGGAGTAATAGATCCATGACCACTCGCCCCAAAGAACCCCTGACGTCGCCTCGCCGATCCGTCAGGGAATTGAAAACTCATCACAGAACACCCATTCGAAAATCGCTCATAATTCTCCATCAAATCACCTATGCCAAGGACCGAAGGCCACCAAAGCATGACAACCGCTTGACCCACCACTCCACCGAAAGTGAGACTCAGAACGGACAACCTTTTCCAGCAGGGAGCGAAATAATGGAAGTGCAGCACAGCCTCACCGAGCCAGGGAAGCCCTTTTACAACATGAAAAAGCCCGTAGAGATCGTATGCGCATCTCCAGGTTTTTCCATGAGCCGCCATGATCACGGATGGGAAATCAAGAGCGACGGGCACACTAGAGCAATCAACGTACCAGAGGTTGTAACCGGGGACGAATACGTAGAATTTGCACGCAAGATTTATCGCATGAACTGGATCCCAGCGGCACGTAAGTGGACCGGTGAGCCATCACTGTCATTCGAGGAGGTATCTCCAGTAGAAGCGTGCGAGCTTCTACTCCGGATCCCTTGGTACCAACGCAATATGGACGATCGGAAGATCGAAGAGTGGGCTGGCGCCATGGCTCGAGGCGAGTGGCGCACCACCCACCAGGGGCTAGCAATTGACCACCAGGGGATGCTTTTCGACGGCCAGCACAGGCTAGCTGCACAAATCATTGTAGGAAAGACGCTACGATACAGCGTAGCGCGAGGAATCCAAGGAGACACATTCACGGTAGTTGATCGCGGTAAAATGCGTAGCAGCTCCTACACATTCGCAGCCGCAGGAGAAAAGGATGCATTCAATCTGTCAGCCGCCCTGCGCCTTCTATGGATGTGGGAAAATGTCGCTGTAGAAAAATGGAAAAATAGGCATCCAGTGTCCGACGATCAACTCAGGGAAGTACTGGAGCGGCACCCAGATATCCGACATTCCGTAAAGCGAGGGAAAACAGTCCCTGGGGCATCGGCCCGAGCCACCACCTTGATTCACTACCTGGCCGCCCAGGCATGCGGATCATCCACGGTCCCGGATAACTGGTATGCACAGCTTGGCAGTGGAGAGAACTTTCAGCGGCGCGATCCAGGGCTAGTGCTACGCAATTATTTTCTCGGGGGTGAATCAAACGAGAAAGGTAGCGGCGCACCAGTTCGGAGCATGCAGTCAGTAATCCAAGTTCTATTCCTATTTGCGACAGCATGGAATAACACTTGCACCGGCCAGCAGCGATCAATCGTAAAGGCGTATGGGATTCACGGCGTCCCAGCACTCAAGACTCCCGGCCCAAGGCATCTATTTCGATTCCCGCTCGATGCCCCCATCGAGTAAGGTCAACGGATTTTGGCATACGAGCCGGGGTGGTCAGCAGTCGAGAGCCACCCCGGCCCAAAGCCAAGTCTCTGTTTGCAGCGCCTTATCACTGGCCGACCGAGCACCCGGGGGCCAATGGCCATGAGTCAGGCGTCATGCGAGGCGGCTGAACTGCAATGCCGGCGTTCCGCGGGTCCCGCGTCGGGCCGTTACTCATGGCCGTTGCCCCGGGGGCTGCTTCCTTGATAATCGGTGCAAGGCATTACAGCAGCCAAGCGGCCGTCACCCTCGCATCGCCCCTGATGTGAGCGTTACATGTGAAGACGACTCCTACGGGCGTACGCGGTCAGCCAGTTGAGATCGCGGTGCCCGGCCCCGTACCGCTCCCGCTCGTTGACGACCCGTACATCCGGCCCCGCGAACCCGGCGCCTTCCAGCAGACCCCGGACCCGCTCCGCGGTCTGGTAGCGGAAGAAACGGGCCCCGTCGGCACTGAACGACTCGACGATCTCCTCCTCGCCCTTGCCCTCCTTGAAGCTGACGAACAACGCCCCGCCCGGGCGCAGCACCCGCCGGAACTCCGACAGTGCGGCCGCCACGTCCTCGTCCCTGAGGTGCAGCAGCGTGGCCTGGGACCAGACACCGGCGAAGCTCGCGTCGGGGAAGTCCAGCGCGCGCACGTCCATGCGCCGGAAGTCGAGGCCGGGGTGGAGCTCCCTGGCCCGGTCCAGGAAGTGTTCGCTCAGATCGATGCCGGTCACTGTGATACCGCGGGCCGCGAGGAGCGCCGTGTCGCGGCCGAAGGCGCAGCCGGCGTCCAGGACCGGGCCCGCCGGGTCGGGCAACAGCGCGGTGAAGGCGTCGAGTTCGGCGTCCGGGACCATGTCCTTGGTGGCGGTTTCGTAGGTGCGAGCGCTGTGCCCGTAGGCGGCGAGGGTACGCGAGAGGTAGTCGGGCATGACGGAAACGTACTCCGCGGCAGCGACCGCCGTCCGTCCCGCTTCCCTTTCCTGCCAAGGGACTTGAGGTCGGTGCGGGCCGCCCCGTTCACCGCACGGGGAAGCCGAAGGAGTACCCCTGCTCCTTCAGCCAGGGCAGAACCTCGCGCAGAGCGTCCAGGGTCTGGGAGCGATCCCCTCCCGCGTCGTGGAAGAGGATGGTCGGCCCGTTGGATATCTCGCTCTTGACGGTGGCGACCATCGTGTCCACACCGGGGCGCTCGAAGTCCTTGGTGTCGACGTTCCAGCCCAGCGGTCGCATCCCCCGGGACGCGGCGAGCTGTCGGCTGTACGGGGTGAAGGCACCACCCGGGGCCCGGTAGTACTGCGGCCGGACGCCCCCGGACGCCTTGGTGATCATGCGTTCGGCATCCAGAATCTGCTGCGACTGGTACGCCTCGGACTTGGTGTCCATGGTGGTGTCGTGCGAGACGGTGTGGTTGCACAGCCGGTGCCCGTCCGCCACGACGGCCTTGACCAGGTCCGGGTACGCCTGGGCCTGCGTGCCCACCATGCAGAACGTGGCCTTCACGCCGTTGTCCTTCAGCAGTTGCAGCACCTGCGGCGTCCAGTTCGGGTCCGGACCGTCGTCGATGGTGATGTTGACGCCCCGGTCGCCGCGGTCCGAGGCGTGCGCGATGTCCGCCGCCACCTTGTCCACCTGGCGTGAAGGCTGGGCGGCCGGCGCCGATACACGCACCTGAGGCCCCTCCCCCGCAGGGTTGGCCTGCGCGGTCCATACCGAGGCGGCAGCGGCCGCCGCTGTCACCCCGAGCGCCGCTGCGAGAAGCCGGCCGTGCCATGACTTTCCCTTGTGCCGTGCCATGTCCGCCCGCCCTTGTGCCGTCTTTGCCGATGCCGTGCCCTCATGAAGACATACGAACACCCCTGTGAGATACCGCGGTTACCGATCGCGGACACATCTGCAGGGGGCCGACGACAATCGCGGACGTTCCGCGACAGGCAAGGGGCGCAACGTCCTCGCGAAGACACCGGTGAGGGCAGCGGACGCGAGTCCGCACGCATTCCGACGGAAGCCGAGACCCGGCAACCAGAGACAGCGATCAGGGCCAACCTCATGCGCACGCCGCGCGCCGGGTGCTGCCGCGGCGGTGGATGTCCGCAACAGGGCGGCCGCTGCGCGGGGAGGCGTCCGCGGGGGTGTGGGCGCTCGCCGGGCCGGGCGGTGTCGAGGAAGCGCGGAATGCCGCACCCAGGGCCCTGTGGCAATGATCACAGCGAAAGCACAGGCAGGGAAAGCAACTGTGCACTTTCGCCTTTTCTGTCCGTCCCGATGTGGTGGTACTGGCCGGAACAGATGAAGAATTCATGACGGTCGATCGTTGCCCCGGCCCTACGATCGCCTGGAGTCGCATCCGCGTGTCCCATTCCGCTGCGACCCCTTCTTCCCTTTTTCGGACGCCGAAGGGCTCTTGTGAAGATTCGCCGGATTCTTGCCACAACTATTGCCGCCGCAGTGACCACGCCTGCTCTCCTGCTGTCGGTCACTCCCTCGTTCGCCGACGACAAGCCGGCGGCGCAGACGCAGAACAAGCCGTCTGTCGCAGAGCTGGAAAAGGCCGCCGCCGCCGCGAAAGTAGCGTACGAAGCCGCCGTGGCGGCCGAGGACGCTGCCATGGCGGCTCTGAAAGTAGCCCTGTCCGACACCACCCCTCTGGCCGTGGCCGCCAAGGCCGCCGAGGCCGCGGCAGCGGAGGCCGCCACCGCGAAGACCGCCGCCGACCAGGCGGTCCTCGACGCCAGGGCCGCGGTCGACGCCCTCCCGGAGACGGCCACCGAGGAGGAGAAGACCGCCGCCGCGGCCAAGCTCACCGAAGCGGAGTCCACTGCCAGGACCGCTGCCGAGACCAAGGCCGCCGCCGACGCCAAGGCAGTCGAAGCGCAGACCGCGCGGGATGACGAGCGGGTCGCCGCGGCCCGGCAGCTGAGCCAGGCGCGGAAGGCCACCGAGGCGGCGCTCGCCGCCAAGACCGCCGCCGACGAGGCGCTGGCCAAGGCGAAGGAGGAAGAGGGCGACGACGAGGACGGCGAGGCCTGCGTCCCCGAGGCCAAACTCACCACGATCGTCACGGGTCTGCCCTCCACCGTCGTCGCCGGCACGAAGGTCCACTTCAATCTCCGGGTGACCAACGGCACCGACAAGACGATGGACGAGGTGCTTCCGTTCGCCTACGTCCACGCCACCGACAAGAGCGGCCTCAAGAGCATCGACGACCTGGTGCACCTGCAGTGGTCCTCCGCCTCGTCCTCGAAGTGGAAGACCGTCGACAACGAGCACTACATGGACGCCATCAGCCCGCTGAAGGCCGGCGCCCACGCCGACGTCAAGATGCGCCTCACCATCGACACCTCGGCCCCCGCGGGCAACGGCGTCACCTTCGTCGCCGGTGACTACTTCAACGACAACGGCACCTGCGGCGGGAGCCCGGACCTCGAGGGCTACGAGTTCCTGATCGCCGCCGCGGGCAGCAAGCCCGGCAAGGTCGACGACGCCAAGCCCAGCACGACCAAGCCGAACACCTCGGACCTCAAGCCGCAGAGCGGCACGTCGGCCAGTCCGGTGAGTGGCAGCCTCGCTGCCACCGGCTCGTCCACCGCGACGTCGCAGCTCGCCCTCGCGAGCGGTACGGCTGTAGCGATCGGCGCGGGCGCGGTGTTCCTCGCACGCCGCCGCAAGGCCGGCTCCCACGCCTGACGCATGGGGCGGGGTGCCGACCCGGCACTCCGCCCCATGTGCTGACCGCCCAACGGGCCCGACACCGCTGCTCGGTGTCGGGCCCGACGCGGTGACGCCGCCGCCTGCCCCGTCAGAATCAGGACTCCCAGATGCCGTACGCCCTCGATCGGGTCACGACCTCGGCGCCCGAGGCGTCCAGGCGTACGACGCGGTAGTAGTACAGGCTGAGCAGGTCCTCGTGCACCGTGGTGTCCATGTAGTACGCGGCGTCACCCGCGGTGCCCTCGGTCAGGGTGACGTAGGTGGCAGTGACCGGGTCCCAACGCTCCACGCGGTAGCTCGCGAACCGGGAGCAGTCCCCGAGGCCGGAACTCTCGGAGCAGCCGACATACAGCTCCGGATACCGGTCCTCACGGACGCCGGTCTCCGTCCAGCCCGGCGGCCGGGTGTCGGGCAGGGTGACCGAGACCTCGGCGGGGTGGAGGGCGTCGAGGGCCTCGTTGTCGTTCAGAGGCCAGGCGTCCTTGGCAGCCACCTTGTAGACGTGGGTGGCGCCGTCGGGGACTGTCGGGCAGAGCATCTCGGTCCTGGGCAGGGAGCTGCCGGTCCAGCAGTTCTCCTTCCAGACGGTCTCACCGCTGTCCGGGTCGGTGACACCCTGCCACACGCGGTAGCCGGTGACGTCGGCATCGGCGGGCGGTGTCCAGGTCAGCCGGACACCGAGCGGGATGCGTTCCGCGGTCAGGTTCTGTACCGGAGCGGGACGCACGGTGTCGGGAGTGGTCTCCCTGGCGGCCGGGCCGGGCCGCGAGACATGGCCGTACCGGTCGGTCGTCACAACTCGGTAGTCGTACGTCGTCTCCGATGCGCCCTGGACGTCCCAACAGCTGCCGTTGACCTGCTTGGCGGCGGACCAGGGAGCGCTGCCGCCCGTCCAGCTCCAGTACGTGTGCGGGTCGGCCAGCGGCTTGTCCTGCGAGGTGAACGGCTTGCACTTGTCCACGATGCTGGTCTCGCCGGTCACGGTGTCGGTACGGACGATCTCGTACGTGGGAAGGGGCTTTTCGTCGACGGTCCACGGGTCGACGCTGCTCCACTCGACCATCACGCCCACACCGAACCTGGTGGCGGTGGTCTGGAACGAGGGGATCGCTTCCGGCCGGTCGGCCATGTTCAGCGTGATCTCCACCGGCGCGGCTGCGTTGCCCTTGGCGTCCACCGCGCGCACCGCGTACCGGTAGGTGTCGGCGACGGCGGCCAGCTGACGTGGCACCACGTCGGTCTGCGTGACAGCGCTCTCCTTGGGCCCGGCGTCGACATAGCCGCCGGTCGCCGGGTCGTACTGGAGGACCTGGTAGGAGGCGGCCTCGGTGACGGGCGACCACATCAGATGCGGAACGCCCGACTGGTACTCGACGCGAAGCTGCTCGACGGCGGCCGGCGGGGTCAGGTCGGAGGTGGTGAACGTCGTGGCGGCCGAGTACGCCGACCAGTTCCCGGCGGCGTCCCGGGCCCGGCCCCGGTAGGTGACCTTGCTGCCGTCGGCCGGATAGCCGGTGTCGCAGATCGCGCCCTTGGCGCCGGAGTAGACGGTGCTCCAGCGGTTCGTGGTGGCGTCGAGCCGCTGCATCTCGTACCAGGCGATGTCGGCGGCGTTCTTCGCGGTGGTGACCAGCTGCGGGGCTGCGTAGGGCTGGTCGTTCGGGCACCCGTCCCACTCGACGAACGGGGCGGCGGGCGGCGTCCTGTCGACGGTGGCGACGAGCTGGTCCGCGGTGCCGCCGGAGACATTGCCCGCCTTGTCGACGGCCCGCACCTCGTAGTAGTAGGACGCGCCGGTCTTCGGCAGGGTGCTGTCGGTGTACGACGTGGCCGTCGTCGTCGCGAGCGGCTTGGAGGCGAACGACGTGCCCTTCAGCCGCCGGTAGACCCGGTAGTTCGCGAGGTCCATCTCCCTGTTCCTGGACCAGGTGAGCTTGGCCGCGCCGGTGGCGGTGCTGTAGGAAACGGCCGCGCCGGTCGGGGTGAGGGGCTTGACCTTGTCGACGTCGGCGGAAGTGCGCGGCGTGTAGGTATAGGTGACCTTCGCGGTGCCCGTCCAGTTGACGTAGTCGACGCGGAGCGTGTGCTTGCCCTTGGGAATCGTCACGTTGACCGTCTTCTTGACGGTGGTGGAGACGTTCTTCCACAGGTTGATCTTGCGGACGCCGTCCAGATAGACCCGTATGCCGTCCTGCGCGGAGACTTTGAACGTGAAGGGGCCCCCGGAGCCGAAGTCGCGCGACACCGACCAGCGCACACCGAAGTTGTTGGACGGTACGCCGGAGGTGGGTTTGCCCGTACCCCAGTTCTGGTCGATCGCGGAGTCGCAGTCCGTCCTCTTGGGTGTGCCCGAGAACGTCGTGTTCGCGAAGAACTGCCGTGTGAAGACGGGGGAGGTGCAGCTCACCGCCGCGGAGGCGGGTACGACGGTGGCGTGGAGCACTCCGCCTGCCGTGGCCAGGACCAAAGCAATAGCGGCAGCGCGTCTGGCTGGGTTCATCAAGTCCTTCAGTCCTGTTCGGCGACAGATATCGATCAGACGTCGCCGAACAGGACTGACAAGAGCATCGATTGGTTGTAAGGGCCACAGCTGGTCACCCCAGCGGCGACAGCCCGGTCGTTCGAGGGCAGGGTCTCGGTTCCGACCGCCACCGTGACGGTTCCCGGTAGGACGAGGTGATGCCGCGTCGGGACGGTGCGTTCACACGCAAGGTGGGGCAGCCGGAGCGCGCTCGGGTGCGGGCGCGCCGAGCCCGGCGGCGAACTCCGGCAGCCACACGTGCAGCGGTGCCGGTCGTCGTCGACGACGTTGAGCACGCCACCTGCATCGCGGTGGCCGCGTCGTCGGCGTGCGCGCGGCGGGGATGGCGGTGAGGAGGTTGACGACCGCGTCGGGCGCGGCCTGCCGTACTGCGGTGAGCAGTTGATCGCGGTCGAGCGCGTCGGCGACGACGACATGCGCGCCGGCGGCCTCGAGCGCGGCGGTGCGCCGGGTACTGCGGGCCAGGTCGACCACGGGTCAGACGCGGCTCAGACCCCAGGTCTGGAGGGCGAAGGGCCGCCCCTTCTCCTCACCCGTGATCAGCGGCACGTCCAGCAGACCGAAGCCCGCCTTGGTGGCCACGGCGACGCTGGCGGCGTTCTCGGCCTCCAGTTCCAGGATCACCTGCTCCGCACCGAGCTGCTCGAAGGCGTACGCGGTCATCACCCGCACCGCCCGCGCCGCCAGCCCCTGGCCGCGGTGGGCCGGGCCGACCGCGTAGCCGATTTCCGTGCCCTCGGGGGCGCGCCGGAGCATCACCTCGCCGAGCGGTGCGCCGTTGTCGACGGTGATGGCGAGCAGGATGGCCGTGCCCTCCCACCGGAGCTGCCGGCTGCGGTCCAGCCGTGCAAGGGCAGCCGCTTCGTCGAAGGGCGAGACGATCGGTGTCCAGTACGCGATGTCGGGGTGATCGAACAGCTCCGGCATCGCGGTCAGGTCAGCCTCCGCCCAGTCGCGGAGGACGAGGCCCTCCCCCGAGAGTTCGATCCGCTCGGGAAAGGACGACGTGGTACTCCTCATGGTGGGGCCCTTCCTGGACTGTGCCGGACGAGATCAGGACAGGACCAGTATCGACCGGTGCGGTGACACGCGGCCGCGCACCCCTGGTCATGACCGGGCACCGTCGCACGGGATCACGCCCCGCCGCTGCCGAGGCGGGGCGTGATCACCGTGCTGGGCCCGTCAGAACACGCCCTTGTACTTCTGCCACCCCGTGGCGATCTTCGTGCGGGACCCGAACGAACCCTTGCCGTTACCCGTGTTGCGCCACACGTTGCCGGAGGTGTCGCGGGACACCAGGTCCGCCTTGCCATCGCCGGTGATGTCGCCGACGCCGATGACGACGTTGTACGACGCGCCCCACTTGGTGGCCACCTTCACCCGGGACTTGAAACGGCCGGAGCCGGTGCCGTCGTACCGCCACAGGGTGTTGGACCTGTCCTGGGCCAGGAGGTCACCGCGGCCGTCGCCGTTGAAGTCGCCGACGCCCACGATCTTCTTGTAACCCGACCAGTTCGTCGCGATCCGCACCCGCGCCGACAGCTTCCCCGTGCTCGTCCCCTTGTAGAGGAACACCTCACCCGTCGACGCCTTGCGCGCGATCAGGTCCGGGCGGCCGTCGCCCGTGATGTCCCCCGGGGAGGTCAGCACGTTGTACTGGTTCCAGCCCTTGCCCAGTGAGGTGCGCGGCGTGCTGGTGAGGAAGGCCTGTCCGCGCATGGTCCGGTACACCCGCAGTTCTCCGCTGCTGAACCGCACCAGGATGTCGTTGCGGCGGTCGCCGTCGAGGTCGCCGAACGGGACGAGCGTCACCGAGGAGGGCCAGCCCGAGGCCGAGATGGTCCCGCTCAGCTTGCCCGCTCCGTCGCCCGTCCGGTAGCTGACGACACCGGACGACGTGAGTGTGAGGGCGTCGCCGATCCCGTCGGGTGCCCAGGCGTTCTTGTGGCTGAAGTCGTGGCGTACGGCTGCCCCGACGGAGACGTTGACCGTGGTCGACACCGTCAGCGCGGCTCCGGAGCCGTCGGCGGGCGGGGCCGTCAGCTTGAAGGTGTACGTGCCGTTCGGGACGAGTGCGCCGGCGGTGTCACGGAGGTTCCACCGCGCGGTCAGCGTGCCGTCCACCTCGCCGCCGGTGAGCGTACGGACCACGGCGCCGGTGGCCTTGCGGGTGAACGTGGCCTTCCAGGAGGAGGCGGGCTTGGAGAACACTCCGCGCCACTGCCACCACGGACTGGTGGCCGCACTGCTCTCCGAGGAATTGTTGGTCACCTCGGACTCGGGCATGCCGAGCGCCTGGGTGGCGACCCCACTGGGCACCAGATGGATCTGCCGGTCCGCGTCGACATAGGCCGCCGGTCCGCCGAACTTGTCCACGGTCCAGGTCACCCCGCGCAGGCTGGAGCTGCCCGCCGCGAGGTCGCCGATCCTGCGGGTGCTCGTGCTGCCGTCGGCGAAGGCGGTGAGGAGGAGCTCCCCGGCCGAGGTGTCGTGCCGGACGAGGTAGCCGTCGCCGAGCAGCGCCTCGCCCGACGGGACGGGGATGTTCTTCTTCGCGGTGCGGTCCCAGACCCCGGCCGAGGCGGAGGTGCCGCACGACCAGTAGATCCAGCGGCCGACGACCTGCAACTCCTTGGGAGTGCAGGGGGCACCGGTGCTCACGGTGTCGGTGACCTTGCCGGTCTTCAGGTCCTTCGCGGTGACGACGCCGGTGGCGGAACCCGGTGTCCACAGCCTGGTCCCCCACACGGAGGCGGCGGTGACCGAGCGGGAGACGATGGGCTGCAGGTCGCGGTGGACGCCGAGGTCTCCGACGTACTGCTTGGCGGGAGAGGAGCCGTTGACAACCGCGTAGCGGCCCGTGATGTCCAGGACGGTCCCGGAAGCCGAGGGCAGACGGAAGAAGCCCGCCTCGTCGGCCTTGTCGAGGGACTGGACGTACGAACCGGTGGGGTCGGCGGTGAGCGTCACCGCGCGGCCGTCCCCGGTGGCGAACGGGCCCTCCCCGCGGTTGTTCCACGACTGCCAGGTCGGAGTGCCCGGCGCGTAGGACGTCCCGGCGGTCGAGACCTGACGGGTGAAATTGGCACCGAGGAAGCTGCCGTCGGCCTCGTCGGTGGCCAGGGTGCCGTTCTGCAGCGACAGCCGGTTGATCCGCGCGGCCACCGCCGGGACGGCGGTCACCTCCGTCAGCGTCGGGGCGTCCGTCTCCGTGTCGGTGACCTTGCGCACCGCCCAGTGCCCGGAGTCGGCGCCGCCCACGACCAGCAGGCCACCGTCCGGCGCCGGGGTGACCGAGGTGTTCGCGTGCCGGAGCAGGGTGACCGGGTCGCCACCCGCCAGGGGAACGGCCATCAGCGGTTCCCCGGACCTGTCCACCAGGTTGCCGGGCGACGACGGTACGGAGCGGGCGACCACCAGCCAGCGGCCGGCGATGCCCAGGTACGGGGTGCCCTCGGTGCCGGGCAGCGTCACGGTCGTTCCGGCGGCGGAGAGGTCGGTGCGGTCCAGGACGTGTGCCGTGCTGCCGGACGTGTACCAGACCAGCCGGTCGCCGCTCAGCGCGACGGCCGTCGGGGCGGTGGGCAGGGTCACGTCACCGGTGACCTTCGCGGCGGCCAGGTCCACCAGGGTCAGGTGGCGCACGCCGCCCAGTGCGTAACTGATGACAGCGGTGCCGCTGTCGCCGCCCAGGACGGTGAAGTCGCTGGTGACTCCGGTCGGCCACCCGTCGACCGTCGTGCCCTCGGCGGGCGCGCCGTCGCCGTAGAGCCACAGCACCCGGTCGCCGTCGGCATCCCGCTCCTGGGTCAGCACATGGGCGCCGTACATGGCCTCGTACGTGCCATGGGTGAGGGCGACGTCCGTGGCGGTACCGGAGGCCATGTCCCGGAGGACGACCTTCTCGGTGGGCGAGACGACCTCGGTGACGATGTCGGACGACGATCCGAGGTAGGCGGAGCGTTCGAGCCGGGCGAGGGCGCCCAGTTCGGTGGTGGCACCGGTGCCGTACGACGTCCACAGATAGCCGGAACTGCCTTCCTGGGCATGCAGATAGCCGTTCGCGCCAGCGACGTACAACCGGTCCCCGCGCGGGACGTAGCGGTCCGACTGGAAGACCTTCTCCGCCGCCAGGGAGGTGCCCCCGGCGACGGTGTCCGCGCCGGCCTGGACGGAGAGCGGGCCGGGACCAGCGGTCACGGCGAGGACTGCCGACGTGGCGACGGCACCACGGGCGAGGGAGCGGCGAGCGAGGGAGCGGCGGGCCAACGCGGCCTCCTGGGCGAGGAAAAGGTGTGGCGGGACAGCAGCGAGCCACAGCCGCGCGTCAGCGGTGCTGCAAAGAATGTCCAGCCCCCGGCCGCCCCCCTACAAGGCGTCCATGAGGCTAACAGCAACCCAACCCCCTCCGGGAGTAAAGGGGTTCACTTCCTCGACTGGATCTGCCCGGCGCCGTGCCCTCGCCCGCGCCGTCAGAAGTCCACCGCGTCCCGGGACAGCGGGCAGGTCATGCAGTGGCCGCCGCCCCGACCGCGGCCGAGTTCGGCGCCGACGATGGTGATGACCTCGACGCCGGCCTTGCGCAGGAGGGTGTTGGTCTGGGTGTTGCGGTCGTAGGTGAAGACAACACCGGGCTCCACGGCCACCGCGTTGTTGCCGCTGTCCCACTGCTGGCGTTCCGATGCGTACAGGTCGCCGCCGGTCTCGATCACCCTGAGCCGGGGCAGGCCGAGTCCCCGGGCGACCACGTCGACGAACGGGGTCGAGCCCTCGTCGGTGACCTCGATCCCCGGGGACCTGTCACTGGGGCGCAGGGAGAAGGTGTGGACCTCGTTCATGATCTTCGGGTAGAGGGTGACGAGGTCGCGGTCGGCGAAGGTGAAGACGGTGTCGAGGTGCATGGCGGACCGCAGGCTCGGCATGCCCGCGACGATCACGTGCTCGGCGACACCGTTCTGGAACAGCGCGTCCGCGACCTGGCTGATGGCCTGGCGCGAGGTGCGTTCGCTCATGCCCATGAGCACCACGCCGTTGCCCACCGGCATGATGTCGCCGCCCTCGAAGGTGGCCCGGCCCCAGTCGCGTTCCGGGTCGCCCCACCACACCGTCGCGTCCTTGTAGTCGGGGTGGAAGGTGTAGATCGCCTTCATCAGCAGGGTCTCGTCATGGCGGGCGGGCCAGTACAGGGGGTTCAGCGTCAGTCCGCCGTAGAGCCAGCAGGTGGTGTCACGGGTGTAGAGGGTGTTGGGCAGCGGCGGCATCAGATACTCGCGGGCGCCGGTGGACTCGCGGGCCAGGGTCATGTACGGGGAGCGGAAGTCGTCGGGCAGATCGGCGACGGCCATGCCACCGATCAGGAGTTCGGCGAGCCGACGGTGCCCGAGTGTCTCCAGGAAGTCCCGGGTGGCGTCGAGGAGACCGATGCCGACCTCGTTCGCCGTGATCTTGCGGTCCAGGAGCCATGTCCTGGCTTCCGGGATGGCCATCGTCTCGGCGAGCAGATCGTGCAGCTCGACGACCTCGACACCGCGCAGGCGGAGTTTGTTCACGAAGTCGGCGTGGTCGCGCTCGGCGTTCTCCACCCACATCACGTCGTCGAAGAGCAGCTCGTCGGAGTTGGTGGGGGTGAGCCGGCGATGGGCGAGGCCGGGTGCGCAGACCAGCACCTTGCGCAGCTTTCCGACCTCGGAATGGACCCCGAGGGCCGGCTTGGTGGTGTCGGTGCTCGTCACGGTGCGCCTTTCGGTCGGAGGGAGGTTGATCAGTAACGGTCGACGGGCGGTCGGGCGTGGCGCCGGGGTCAGAGTTCGATCCAGCCGGCCGCCAGGGCGACCACGCCCACGACGGCGCCGACGACCGAGACCGCACAGATGACGGCCTCCGCGGGCGAGAACAGCCGACGGTTCTGCTCGCGCCGGGCCTTGATGAACAGGAGCGTCGCGGGGGCGTAGATGATGAAGGAGATCAGGACGAACTTCAGCCCCGCCGCGAAGAGGAGAAACGCGGTGTAGAGCATGGCGAGCACGCCGACCACGAGTTCGCGCCGGGTGCTGTGGCCGGCCGCGCCTCCCCCGCCCGTATCCGGGCTGCCCGGCCGGAACGCGATCTTCACCGCGAAGGCCGCCGCGAGGAAGAACGGGATCAGGGTCAACGCGCTGGTCAGGTCGAGCGCGAAGTTGAACGCGTCGTCGGAGAACAGGGTGACGACGAGGACGACCTGGCTCAGCAGCGTGGTCAGCAGCAGGGCCGAGGCGGGTACGTCGGCGGCGGTGGTACGGCCGAGGAACCGCGGCATGTCGCGGTCCCGGGCCGCGACGAGCAGGACCTCGGCGGCCATCAGGGTCCAGGCCAGATAGGCGCCGAGAACCGAGACGATGAGCCCGACGCTGACGAAGACCTTGCCCCAGGGGCCCACCGCGTGCTCCAGGACCCCTGCCATGGAGGGCTGGCGCAACTCGGCGATCTCGCTCATCGGCATCAGCCCGTACGACACGATGGTGACGGAGGCGAAGACGGCGAAGACGCTCAGGAAGCCAAGGACCGTGGCCCGTCCGATGTCCTCGCGGCGCTTGGCGTGCCGGGAGTACACGCTGGCGCCCTCGACTCCGAGGAAGACGAACACCGTGGCGAGCATCGTGCCGCGGACCTGGTTGAACAGGGAGCCCGCGTAGTCGGCGCCGCCGAAGTTGTCGGCGAAGACGGACGGCCGGAAGTAGAACAACGCCAGCAGGACGAAGATCAGGATCGGCACGATCTTCGCCACGGTGACGATCCTGTTGATGGCCGTCGCTTCCTTGACACCGCGCCGGATCAGGAGGAAGAAGCCCCACAGGCCCAGCGTCGACAGGACCACCGCGAGCAGGGTGTCCCCGTTGCCGAGGCTCGGCCAGACGGCGCCGATCGTCGACATGATCAGCACCCAGTAGGTGACGTTGCCGACACAGGCGCTGGCCCAGTATCCGAAGGCGGAGAAGAAGCCGAGGTACTCGCCGAATCCGGCCTTCGCGTACGCGTAGACACCGGCATCCAGGTCCGGTCTGCGGACGGCGAGGTTCTGGAACACAAAGGCGAGCATGAGCATGCCGAAGCCGGCGATCGCCCAGGCGATCAGCGCACCGGCCACGCCCGTCTCCGCGGCGAACCGCCCCGGCAGGGAGAACACCCCGGCGCCCACCATCGAGCCGACGACCATCGCCGTCAGCGTCAGCAGGGTGAGCTTGGCGGCCACCGGTTTCCCGGCGGCCCCCGGCTCCGTGCCGCTGCCCACGTCCGTCATGCCCGTACTCATCACTGCCCGCCCCTCATCGACACGCTCCAGTGCCACAGGCGCAGGAGCCGAACGCAGGCACCGGGCGCCCGCCCTTCCCCAGAAGGTCGTCCGTCACGTCAAACCCCCGGATTCACGGAGAAAGGCGGGCGCCTGCCGCATTGCCAGACCAGCGAGAGGAATTTATCCCTATCTGGACCTTTTCGCCCGATATGGCGCTCCACGGTCCGCTCAGCAGGAACCACGACAGCCGCCGCAGGCCACCCCGACGACCACGATCCGCCCCGCCCGCACACACCTCACCCGACGGCGGCCACGCACATCGGAGACCCCGCACCGACTCAGGAGGCGCGGGACGCGGGGCGCATGACGGGCACACACACGGGACGGACTCTCCGTCACCGGAACCCGGCCGACAGCACCAGAGGATCGCCCAGGATCTCTCGCCGGGGCCGGGCCGGACTCGCACACCCCGGTCGCCGACCCAAGCTGCTCCGGCCGGGCCAGGCCCGGTCCGGTCCAGCCGATCCGGACGAAAGATCCTCGAGCCGCAGGAAGTCCCTGCCCTGTCCCGCATGTGCGTCACACACCCACAGACAGGAAGGAGAGGAAATTCGAGCCTGAATGTGAACATTCCGCGCCATGCGTGCAACTGGCGTGTCCGCCTTGACATTTACCCATCGAGGCGGTGTTAAGATCATCTTACTTCCAGTGGGCTGATGGCATATGGGGGCATTCCGGAAGGAATGAATTCCGCGGCCCCACCTTCGGAGGGGCCTTCCCCTCGTGGCGCGAGCCGGGTTCAACCAGCCCGAGCTGTACGGCACTTGGAGATGCGTCAAGCCGTTTCCAGCCATGGCACTTGAAGTGAGTTTCATGACATTTGCACAGGGCCCACTTTTCTGGGCGCTGGTTGTCGTAGCACTGGCCGCTGTGGGTGCCGTCCTGCGGGCTCGCGGGACCAACATCGGACTGCGTAGACGCAACAACGAACTCCGAAGCGAGCGCGATGCGCTGCAACGCCAGCGTGACGAACTCCACGTCACTCACAACAGCCTGTTGCACCGTCAGTACGCCGAACTCGCCGAGGTACGCAAGGACGCCGAGGAGGAGACCAAGGCCGTCCTCAAGGCAGCCGTCCGTACCCTGCAGGGGCTCGCGGACGAGCAGCAGGTGGTCATCGAGAAGGCCCAGCAGAAGTACGGCGACGACCCCGGCATACTCGCCGACCTGATGGCCATCGACCACGCCAACAGCCAGTTCGGGCGCCGTGCGCAGGGCGTCGCGGTGCTGTGCGGCGGCTGGCTCGGGCGCCGGGAGACGGTCGCCTCGGTCTTCGACGTGGCCCGCAGCGCCCAGGGCCGTATCCGGCACTTCGACCGGGTCCGGATCAACGGACAGGTCAACTTCTCCGTCGTCAGCAAGGCCGTGGAGCCGGTCGCGGTGGTCCTCGCCGAGCTGCTGGCCAATGCCACCAACTACTCCGCCCCCGGCACCCCGGTGGAGATCAACATCCAGGCCGTACCCAAGGGCGTCTGCCTCATCGTCGACGACGCCGGGCTCGGCATGGGCCAGGAGGAGAAGGACCGCGCGGCGGCTCTCCTCGCGCCCCAGGCCGCGATCAGCGTCTCCAGTCTCGGCATTCCGCCTCAGTTCGGGTTCGCCGTCTCCGGTGTGCTGGCCGCACGCTACGGATTCAGGGTCTCGGTGGACTCCGTGTCCCCCTACGGAGGCGTACGCGCGGTGGTTCTCCTGCCCGACGAACTTCTCACCAGCGACGCACCCGCGCCCGCGCCCGCGGCGGTCACCGCGGACGTCCCCGTGAGCGGCGCGGACGTGTCGGCACTCCCCCGCCGCCAGGCAGCCACGCCGCCTCCCACCCCGCTGTTTCCTCCGACCCCGCAGCCGACGCCCTCCGCGCAGCCGTCGGGGACGTTCACCACCGCCGGTGGCCTGCCCAAGCGTCGTCGCAAGAGCCCGGTGTCGGTGGTGCCGTCGACCGAGCCCTCGCCGGCGCGCAGCAACGAGGAGACCGCCTCCCGCCTGGGCGCGTTCCAGCGCGGAACCCGGTCCGGGCGTGACACGACGACGACGGAAGGACCCGAGATCCAGTGAACCCCGATCTGTCCTGGGTACTCAACGATGTGCTCCAGGTACCCGGCGCGCGGCACGCGATCCTGGTCTCCGCGGACGGTCTGCTGCTGGCCAACTCCAGTGAGATCGGCCGGGACGACGCGGAGACCGTGGCGGCGGCGATGAGTTCCATGCAGTCGCTGAGCCGGGCCGTCGCCCCCTTCATCGGGACCCAGACCCCCGGCCGCTGGCACCAGACGCTCCTGGAGTACGAGAACGGCTGGATCTTCCTGATCGCCGCCGGTACCGGCGCCTATCTGGCCGCGGCCGCGGCGGCCGACGTCGACATGGAGGCCATGTCCTTCCGCATGCAGCAACAGGTCGCCGCGCTGGGGAAGGCGATGACCACGCCTCCCCGCCAGGACGTGGGAAGGAACGCATGACGGCTCCGGGCGAGGAACAGGCGGTCAGCAGCGGTTTCGTCCGGTCCTACGTCATCACCGGTGGGCGCGGCCTGCCCGATGCGGAGGGCCTGTCGCTCGTCACTCTGGTCTCCATCGCACCCGACCGGCACATGCCCCCCAACCCGAGCCCCGAGGTACGGGCCATCTGGGAACTGTGCTCCGGCGGCTATCTGTCGGTGGCCGAGGTCGCGGGCCATCTGGAGCTGCCCGTCGCGGTGACCCGCCTGCTGTTGAACGATTTAGCGGCACAGGGGAACCTGATCCGCCGTCAGGCGCCTCCACCGGCTCAGCTCGTTGACAGGAAGATCCTCGAAGAGGTGTTGCATGGACTCCAGGTCCGGTTCGGCTGAGAGCATCTACGTGCCGGACGCGGTGCAGCGTGCGGCGAAGATCCTCGTCGTCGGACACTTCGCCGTGGGCAAGACGACGCTCATCGGCACCCTCTCCGAGATCACTCCGTTGCGCACCGAGGAGCGGATGACACAGGCCGGCGCGCACATCGACGACCTGCGGGGGGCACCCGACAAGGTGACGACGACCGTCGCGCTGGACTTCGGCAGGCTGACGCTCGGCGACGAGCTGGTGCTCTACCTCTTCGGTACGCCGGGCCAGCAGCGCTTCGTCGAGCTCTGGGAGGACATGGCCCGGGGCTCGCTCGGCGCACTGCTCCTCGTCGACCCGGCGCGCCTGGCCGACACCTTCCCGGTGATCGACCTCGTGGAGACGTACGGGCTGGAGTACGCGGTCGCGGTGAACAGCTTCGACCCGTACTCCCGGCACGCCGAGGAAGAACTGCGCGAGGCACTCGACCTGCTGCCGGACACGCCGGTCGTGTTCTGCGACGCCCGGGACGAGAAGTCCTCCGCGCAGGCCCTGATCACTCTGGTACAGCACCTTCTCGCACGGGTGCACTGACCCTTCGTACGCCGTCCGCAGCACGGGGTCCGCGCCCCGTCCACCGTCCCGGGCCCGGCGAGGCCCGCGATCACCACAAGGAATCACTCATGGACTCTCAGCCGGTAGCCGACCAGTACGGCGCCCCCACCGGGTGCCCGATGCACGCGGGGCGCCAGACGTCGCTCTACGGGCCGGAGTTCGCGTCCGATCCGCAGCGTGTGTACGACGAGTTCCGGGCGCACGGACTCGCCGCTCCGATCGAGCTGGCTCCCGGTGTGGACGCCACCTTGATCGTGCAGCACGAGGCCGCGCTCCGGGTTCTGCAGAACCCCTCCTACTTCGCCCGTGACGCGCGGCGGTGGGCGGCACTGCGGGAGGGCCGCGTACCGCTCGACAGCCCGGTGCTGCCGATGATGGCGTACCGCCCCAACTGCCTGTTCACGGACGGCACCGAGCATCTGCGTCTGCGCAAGGCGGTCACCGAGAGCCTCGCCCGCCTCAACACCACCCGGCTCAGCCGGGACGTCGAGCGCATCGCCGACTACCTCATCGACCAGTTCATCGAACGCGGCTCCGCGGACCTGCTGGGCGACTACGCCAAGCTTCTGCCGCTGCTGCTGTTCAACCAGCTCTTCGGCTGCCCCGGTGACATCGGCGACCGGCTGACCCGCAGCATGTCCGCGATCTTCGACGGTACGGACGTGCTCCGGGCCAACGGCGAACTGACCGAGTGCCTGATGGAACTGGTCGCGCTCAAGCGGCGCAGCCCCGCCGAGGACATCACCTCCTGGCTGATCCAGCACCCGGCGGGCCTGCGGGACGAGGAGCTCAAGGACCAGCTCGTCATGCTGATGGGCGCGGGTGTCGAGCCAGAACGCAATCTCATCGCCAACGCGCTGCTCCTCCTGCTGTCGGAGGACCCCGCGGCCCCGCAGCGGCGCGGCACCGGGATGATGGTCGAGGACGCCCTCGACAACGTGCTGTGGAACAACCCGCCGATCGCCAACTACGCGACCCACTACCCGGTCCAGGACGTCGATCTGGGCGGTGTGACGCTGAAGGCGGACACTCCGGTGCTGATCAGTTTCGCCGCCGCGAACAGCGATCCCGCGCTCACCAGCGCCCGCCAGACCCTGAGCAAGGGCGCCCATCTGGCCTGGGGCGCGGGTCCGCACGTCTGCCCGGCGAAGTCCCCCGCCCAGCTCATCGCCCTCACCGCGATCGAGAAGATCCTCAACAGCGTGCCGGACCTCACCCTCGCCGTGCCGGCCTCGGCCGTCGAATGGCGGCCGGGCCCGTTCCACCGGGCTCTGGTCTCCCTGCCGGTCCGGTTCAGCCCGAGCGCGGCCCGCCATACGGCGACGGCCGCGCAGCCGCCCGTTCCGTCCGGGTTCGCCGCTCCCGAGGAGATTCCCGCCGTACGTCACGACCACCCGGAGCCGCAGAAGAAGGCGAAGGGCTGGTGGAGTTCGTTCCTGGACGTCTTTCGCATGTGACCGGGCAGCCGGAGGCGCAAATTCCGTCGACCGTCACATAACGGATCGTCACGAAGCCTGTCTACAGCGGTGGTTGGCCCCTGGCAAGGGGTCTGTGGGGCATATGTCTGTGACACGGCCAACAGAGATCGAAGCTTGGTCACTACATGCGGAAGGGTAGGTTCTGGCCGTAACCATGGGCCCAGGGCAAGGAACTCTGCGTGAGCGCTGTACGTGGCACCGATCGTCCCACCACCGTCGACCGGCGTGCTCTCATATCCCTCCTACGACGCCTCAGATCGCCGGAGGGGCAGGCTGATCCCTACCCTCTCCTGCGCGAGCTGAGATCCATGGGCGATGTCGTCCGCGCTCCGTGGGACGCGTACTTCGTGACCGGCTTCGACACCTGCAGCGAGGTGCTGCGCGGCCGCACCTGGCTGGCACCGGACTTCGCCTGGCAGGAACGCCAGGCGGACACCGAGCGCTGGGACGCGGTCGCCACGCAGGAGATGACCAAGACGCTCTCACGCCTCAACGCACCCGAGCACACCTGCCAGCGGCGCAGCCTCGGCAACCTCTTCGACCGCTCCACCATCCAGCAGCTGACCCCGCAGGTCGAGGAGGACGTCACCCGTCTGCTCGACGAGCTCGCCGACAAACTGCGCTGGGGCGACGCCGACTTCGTCAGTACCGTCAGCGAACAGCTCCCGATCAGCACCATCGGTTCCTGGCTGGGCATCCCGCCCGAGGACTACCCCCACATCCTGGAGATCACCCACAACCAGGTGCACGCCCAGGAACTGCTGCCCACCAAGAGCCAGCTCGAGGTGTCCGCCGAGGCGACCGTGTCCCTGCGCGCGTACTTCACCGACCTGGTGAAGCAACGCCGCGCGAACCCCGGCCACGACGTCCTGACCGGATGGATCCACACCTGGGACGCGAAGGAACCCGACCGCGAGAAGGCGGACGAGATCCTCTACCGCCTCATCATGTTCGTCACCATCGCCTCGCTGGAGACCACCGCGACGCTGCTGTCGAGCATGGTGGCGCTGCTGCTGGAGGAGCCCGGCCGGTGGGCCTGGCTCGCCGAACACCCCGGATACGTCGACGCCGCGGTCGACGAGGCCCTCCGGTACGACCCGCCGATCCACATCAACACCAGGGTCGCCGCGCAGGACACCGTCCTGGCGGGGGTGCCGATCGCGAAGGACAGCATGGTCCACGTCATGTACGGGGCCGCCAACCACGACCCCCGGCGCAACGACGACCCGGACGTCTTCGACATCGAGCGCTCCGGCACCCACCTCACCTTCGGCGGCGGCGTGCACTACTGCCTGGGCGCGGCCCTCGCCCGCCTGGAGGCGCGTACCCTGCTCAGCCGGCTGTTGGAACGATTCCCCACCCTGCGCGTGGTCACCCCGCCCGTGTATGCCTCCCGGCTCGTCTTCAGACGTGTGACCTCGATGAATGTGGCGATATGAAGCTCTCGCTCCCCGAATACCTGTCCCCGTACCGGCGGCCGCGCACGATACGCACCGTGCGCGAGGGCGCCGTACTGCGGGTGGAACTGAACTGCCCCGACACCGGCAACGCGGTCACCGACGCGATGCTCGACGATCTGCTCGAGGTCCTGGCCGTGCCGGACCCCGACGTCCGGGTGGTGGTGCTCAGCGGCGCCGGGGACGACTTCAGCCTGGGCGGGGACCGGAACGAGTTCGCCGACTGGCTCGACGAGGACCCCACCGGTCGGGGCATCCGGATCGCGGGCGACAAGGCCCGCCGCGTCTGCGAGGCCCTCTCCACCGGCCAGGCCGTCACCGTCGCCAGGGTCCAGGGGCGAGCCATCGGCGCGGGCCTGGCCCTGGCCCTCGCCTGCGATCTGCGCGTCGGCTCCGACACCTCCGGCTTCCGGCTCCCGGAACTGGCGCTCGGGCTGCCCACCGCCTGGGGCGGCGTGCTCCCGCGCCTGATCCACGAGGTCGGCGCCGCCCGGGTGCGCGAGCTCATCCTGACCGGCCGCGCCTTCGACGCCGCGGAGGCCCAGGAGCTGTCGATCCTCCAGCGCGTCGTGCCCGAGGAGGCCCTCGACGCGGCGGTCGCCGCCTGGACCAAGCCCCTCGTGCGCCGGCCGGAGGCCGCCCTGCGCGTCACGAAGGCGCTGCTCAACTCGTACGCCGCCCCGACCCGGCTGGCCGATCCGTCCGTGCTGGACGCGGAACTGATGGCCACCGTCGCCGCCGCGACCCGTCGGCCCCGCGCCGCCCGGAGTCCGGTTCCGGGCCACTGACCCACGAGCCGGGCCCCGGCTCGTGGGAGCGCGCCCACGTACGCCACCAGGGTCAGCCGTCCCGCGCCCGGCGCGCGGACGGGTGGCCGACTGGCTAGTGTCGCGACGGGGCACACGTTGCCTGTTGCGGCACTGGCGTGAGGTGCCGGACCGTCCCACCGAGCGCGAAGGAGCCGGAGCCATGGCCGTACAACCGGAGGGCACTCCGTGCTGGGCCGACGCGATGTTCCCCGACCTCGACCGGGCGAAGAGCTTCTACGCCGACGTGCTGGGCTGGACCTTCGGTGAGTCCTCGTCGGAGTTCGGTGACTACACCCAGGCCTACGCCAACGGCAAGGCGGTCGCCGCCGTGGTGCCCCCGATGCCGGGGCAGGAGGGTCCTTCGGCCTGGTGTCTGTACCTCGCCTCGCCGGACGCCGCCGCCACCGCCACGAAGATCCGTGAGCACGGCGGCGAGACGCTGATGGACCCGATGCAGGTCGGCGACTTCGGCACGATGCTGCTGGCCCGCGACCCCAGCGGGGTCGTCTTCGGCGTCTGGCAGGCGGGCAGCCACGAGGGCTTCGAGGCGGAGCGCGTGCCCGGTGCGTTCTGCTGGGCCGAGGTCTTCACCCGCGAGCCGGAGAAGTCGGACGCCTTCTTCTCCGCCGTCTTCCCCTACACCATGGTGCAGATGGCCGACGCGGCCATCGACTTCAGGATGTTCGACGTCGGCGGCAGAACGGTCATGGGCCGGATGAAGATGGGTGACGACTTCCCGCCCGAGGTGCCGCCGCACATGAACGTGTACTTCACCGTCGAGGACTGCGACGCGGCCGTGGCGAAGGCCGTCGAGCGCGGCGCGATCCTGCGGTTCGGGCCGCTGACGATTCCGTTCGGCCGCTTCGCCGCACTCACGGACCCGCAGGGCGCGGCGTTCTCCGTGATCGACGTGACCACGACGGAGGGCGAGGCCCCCGAGACGTCCCCGGTGTCCTGACCGGGGCGCCGCCCCGGTGGTACAGGTCCGGTCCGTTCCGCGGGGCCGACCGTGCCCGAGTTGCGCGGTCGCCGCACATGGGGTTGTTTCGAAGTGGGTGGGCACGCACCACGCGGACCCGCTCCCCTGTCTGGGGGTGAACCACCGTGCTGTTCGCCGACCGCACGGACGCCGGTCAGCAGCTGGCCGAGGCGCTCCGCCATCTGGAGCGTGAGCACCCGGTCGTGCTTGGTCTGCCCCGTGGCGGAGTCCCGGTGGCCTTCCAGGTGGCAC
Organism: Streptomyces sp. NPDC052052; assembly: GCF_040680455.1. NCBI lineage: Bacteria > Bacillati > Actinomycetota > Actinomycetes > Kitasatosporales > Streptomycetaceae > Streptomyces > Streptomyces sp. NPDC052052. The sequence goes on from NZ_JBFAWU010000012.1 coordinate 65,494, forward strand.
AGATGCTCGGCGCCGAGCTCGATGTGATCGTGGTCCGCAAACTCGGCGTGCCGCACCATGAGGAAGTGGCCTTCGGCGCCATCGGCGAGGGCGGGGTGCGCGTCCTCAACGAGGACGTCGTCAGCCACATCCTGGCCGGGAAGCAGGACCTCGCGGCGGTCGAGCGCGTCGAGGGGGAGGAACTCGTACGCCGGGCGCACGCCTACCGCGAAGGCAGGCCGCGGACCCCGCTCGAAGGCCGGACCGTGGTCGTCGTGGACGACGGGGTCGCGACCGGGGCGACGGCCGAGGCCGCCTGCCGGGTGGTCCGGGCCCAGCAGCCGGCCCGTCTGGTGGCAGCCGTGCCGGTGGCACCACCGGATGCGGTCGAGCGGCTGCGGCAGTGCGCCGACGAGGTGGTGTGCCTGTCCATGCCACACCTGTTCTTCGCCGTCGGCGAGTGGTACCGGGACTTCTCCCAGACCTCCGACGAGGAGGTCGTCTCCCTCCTGGCCCAGGCCAGGTACAGCGGCCACGGGGTGCCCGGGACCGACTGAACGGCGGACGGATACGGCCTCTCTGCGGCCGTGCTGCCCGCCCGGGACCGCCCCGCCCGGTCCGGGGCCCGGCGATAACCTGGGACGTCGAGCAGTCAGGAGACAGGTGCGCATGGGAGCCCGTAACCCCCAGGGGCCCGTCGTCGCGGTGGTCGCGCTCGGCGGTGTGATCGGGGCGTGTGCCCGCTACGGGGCCACCCTGATCTGGCCCACCGCCCCAGGTGGTTTCCCCTGGGTGACGCTGGTCGTGAACGTCATCGGCTGCGCGGTCATCGGTGTGTTCATGGTAGTGATCAGCGACATGTGGACGGCGCACCGGCTGGTGCGGCCGTTCTTCGGCACGGGGGTGCTGGGCGGGTTCACCACCTTCTCCACCTACGCGGTGGACATCGAGCGCCTGGTCGACGCCGGCCGGGCCGGGGCCGGCCTGGCCTATCTGGCACTGACACTGTGCGCGGCCCTCGCGGCAGTGTGGAGCGCGGTGTGGGCGACCCGCCGTGTACGGGCGCGGAGGCAGGCATGACGACACCGCACACCGAACGGGGCCTGCGGCTGACGGTCCTCGTCGGCGAGTCCGACGGTTGGCACCACCGGCCCGTGTACAGCGAGATCGTGCACCGGGCACACCGGGCGGGACTCTCCGGCGCGAGCGTCTTCCGCGGTGCCGAGGGCTTCGGCGCCTCCTCGACGATCCACACCCAACGGCTGCTCTCGCTGAGCGAGGACCTGCCGGTGGCGGTCGTCGTCATCGACACCGAGGACCGGATCCGCGCGTTTCTCCCGCACATCGAGGAGCTGGTCCGAGGCGGCGGCCTCGCCGTTCTGGATCCCTGCGAGATCGTCCGCTACGGCGACGGGGAGCAGGATCGGTGAACTGGCTGCTGGTGATCGTCGGAGCGGCGGTCGGGGCGCCCCTGCGCTACCTCACCGACCGTGCGGTGCAGTCCCGCCACGACACCGTCTTTCCCTGGGGCACCTTCGCGGTCAACGTGGCCGGATCACTCGTCCTCGGCCTGCTGACCGGCGCGGCCGCCTCCGGAGCCGCCTCCTCCCCTCTGCAACTCCTCATCGGCACCGGCCTGTGCGGAGCACTGACCACGTACTCCACCTTCAGCTACGAGACCCTGCGCCTGGCCGAGGACGGTGCGCTGTTCTACGCCGCGGCCAACGCCGTCGCGAGCGTGGTCGCCGGGCTCGGTGCCGCCTTCGCCGGGGCCGCCCTGGCAGGGGTCCTGTGGCCGTAGGGCCCGCCGCTCCGACGGCGAATCGTCCCCATTCCTCCACCCACTGATCGGCCGGTCAGTTGATGCCGAACTGACCAGCGGTCATAATGCATGCGTAGCCCTTCACGCATCCCCCGTCGTGAAGGGCTACACCCCTGTGTGCCATCCCCTGCGCGCATGATGTCCCTTTCATCCGCGCACACTTCACGGGCAAGGGACTCCCCTCGTGGTCCCCTGCCCGTGTTTTTTCGAGTTAACAGTGACGTAGAGTGTTTACGCAAGCCCGTTCTCGTGTGTAGCCCCGATCCGCCTCCCGAACGAGGGCCGCCACAACGGAGTTCGTTACAGTACGAGCCCGTTGACCGACATCGAAGACCGTGCACCAGCGATCGGACAGGGGCGGATGCGTGGGGGGCCGAAGGGAAGGCTGCGAGGAACGCTCGCCGGAGCTGCGGACGTTGCAGCAGAAGGTCGAGTACATGGTCGAGAAGACGTTCCCCGGCCAGAAGATCTCGGGCCGGGTCTTCGCCGATCTGGTCAAGGAGCGCGGCGGCTCCCTCTCGCACAGCTACTTCTCCAACATCCTGGCCGGCAAGGTCACCCAGCCGTCCGAGGACATCCTCAAGGCGCTCGGGCTGGGCTTCGGCGTGGACTGGCGGTTCTTCAAGGACGAGTCCGAGGTCGTCGACGACGTCGTCGCCGGGCTGCAGTTCCTCGCCAAGCGGCGCACCGGTGAGATCAGCGGAGTGGCCGGACGCGGCCTCGACCAGGACGGTCTCCCGCCGGAGCTGCTGCAGTTCGCCCTCTCCCTGCTGGAGGACGCCAGAAGCCGGGAGGGCACGCCCGGCACCAACGGCGCGGCCGCCCACGGCGCCCCGGAGAAGTAGGTCTCCATGTCCCTGCGCGAACTGCGGAAGGAGTGCGAGGCCGGGCTGGCGGACCTGCCCATCCCCGCACCCTTCTCCATCTCCGCACTGGTGGCTGCCATGGAGAAGGCACGGGGCCACACCATCGTGCTGCACGAGATGCCCGAACGGCTGGCCCGCGTCAACACCGCCTGCGGTCTGCGGCTGAAGACCGAAGGGACCAGCTTCGTGCTCTACCGGCGGCGCCCGACGGAGTACCAGACCCAGCACGTCATCCTGCACGAGCTCTGCCACGAGTGGTTCGACCACGGCACCTCGCTCGATCCGGAACAGCTCCAACGGCTGCTGCCGGTCTTCGACACGTCCCTGATCACCCGGGTCCTGGCCCCCGACACTCCGCCGCAGCGGTCCGCCCCCGCCCCCGAACCGGTGGCCGCCACGATCGCCGGCGCGCTCCGTTCGGGGAACGGCGCCGTGCAGGCCCGGGCGCAGTACGACACCCACGACGAACGCATGGCAGAGTTCGGCGCGTCACTCATTCCGCGCATGGCGCGGGATGTGACGAGCGACGACATGATGGGACGCCTGGCCAACTCCCTGTCCCGCCCCGTCGCCACCCGTCGTCGCGGCCTGTTCCGCCGTTCCTGACGCCCGGCCGCCCCGCCCGTCCCCCTATCGAGGAATCCGCTGTGACTCCGCTCGACCTCGCCGGTTATCTCATAGCCGCCCTGATGACGGCCGTCGCCCTCTGGCGCATGCCGGCCGCCCTGTGGGGCGGCGAAGAAGACAAACGCCGCCGGGCCCTGTGGGGCTGCTACGCGGGGTTCGCCGCCGCCCTGTGGACCAAGACACAGGTTGTGCGCGTCGCCCTCAACCACAGCGCCGTCACCGATCTCGCCGTCCTGATCAAGCACTACACGTCGACGGTCGCGATCCTGGCGATCCTCAGCTACATCGTCGCGATCTACGGTCAGTACCCCGACGGCGGCGCGGTGCCGCGGCACGTAAGGTTCGCCCGCTCCATCCAGCAGGTGGCGGCCAAGGCGTCGATCGCCACACTCATCCTGCTGACGGTGCTCTTCTTCACCGTCGTCGACCGCTCCTCGCCCTCGGACCGTTTCATCGCCGACCACGCGGGCCAGTGGGGCGCCACGCTGTACATGAGCGTGTTCTACCTCTACCTGGGTGCCGCCTCCGCCGTCTGCGCGTACCAGTGGGCACTGGCCACCGCCGGTGCGAAGCTGCGTCATCTGCGGGTGGGCCTCGGGATGATGACCTTCGCCATGTTCATCGGGGTCGGATACACCGTCAGCCGGACCCTGTTCCTGTGGGTCAGCGTCGTCGACCAGCCGGGAGAGGACTTCGCCCTGACCTTCGACGAGGTCACCGAGGCCGCCCAGGTGGTGCTGTTCGCCTTCTTCGCGGTGGGCGCCTCCATCCCGGCGTTCAGCAAGGGTCACCGCCGGGCGAGGCTGTGGCGGGCCCAGGTCACCCTGCACGGGCTCTGGCGGGAGTTGATGACGGCCTTCCCCGAGCAGCCCTTCGAGCCGCCGGCTCCGCTGATCCGCGAGCTGACCCGCTTCGACACCCCCGCGGACCTGCGCGTCGACCGCTGGGTCGCGGACATCGCGGACGCCGTCGAGAAGCTGCGCCACTACGTCCCCGACGCCCTGCTCCCGGCCGCCAAGGCCGCCGCCGCCGACGACGCACCGGACCGCGGGAGGGCCGGACCGCTCGCCGACGCGTACTGGATCAAGGCGGCGGTGCTGGCCAGGAGAGCCGGCGCGTCCCCCTCCGTCGCCGCGGCCGTCGACCCTCAGCACGCCACCGACCAGGACGGCGAAGTGGCCTGGCTGGCCCGGGTGTCCGCGGCGTACCGGACGGTCACGGACGAGCGGGCACGGCAGGTGCTGGACCGCGCCGCCGCCGGTGCCGACGTGGCACCCGTCGGCATCCCCGCCCCGGCAACCGCCACATCCCTGGAGGAGACCTCATGACCCCCGCCGCCCCCCGCACCGATGCCGTGGAAACGACGCGCACCCGGGTCGCGCGTACCGTCACCGATGTCTTCCAGCCGCGCAATCTCCTGCTGGTCGGCATGCTCGGCATCGGTCTGGCCGCGGCCGGACACTGGAGCGGGCTCCTGTGGGGATTCCTCGGCGCCCTGTGCGCCGGGCTGGTGCCCGCCGGGTACATCGAGTGGGAGCGCGGGCGCGGCACCTGGGGCGACCGTCATGTCGTCGACCGCACCAAGCGGGCCCCGATCTTCTTCGTCATCCTCGGTTCCATCGGCGTCGGTTCGGTGGTGATGGTCCTCGGCCACGCCCCCACCGGCATCCTCGCGGCGATGCTCGCGCTCTGGGCGATGACCGTGGTCCTGCTGTCGGTCAACACGGTCTGGAAGATCTCGGTGGACGCCGCGGTCGCCTCGGCCGTCGTCGCCCTGTCCGCCGCGGTCCACTCGCCGTGGTGGCTGCTGGTGTACGTGATGACGATCGCCGTGTGCTGGTCACGGGTCGCGCTCGGGTACCACACGGTGGCGCAGACGATCGCCGGGGCTTCGCTCGGGGCCACGACGGCGGGCGCGTTCCTGTTCGTCTGATCCCGGCGTACCCGCTTCGTCAACCACGCACCGGGCCAGGGGTGATGACGGGCGGATCGCCGTTGAACCGCTCCACGGCCGGGTACAGGTGCCCCGTGCCGAACTTCGAGATCACCACCGCAAGCGTCGACGAGCTCGTGACGCAGGCCGAATGGGCCCACGCAGAGGGCTGGAACCCCGGCCTGACCGACCGTCACACCTTCTTCGCCACCGACCCGCACGGCTTCCTGATCGGCCGGCTCGACGGCGAACCGGTCTCCTGTGTCTCCGCGGTCCGCTACGGCTCCGGCTTCGGGTTCCTCGGCTTCTACCTCACCCGCCCCGAGCTGCGCGGGCGGGGTTACGGGATGCGGCTCTGGCAGGCCGGCATGGCACGGCTGGCAGGGCGCAACGTGGGACTGGACGGCGTGGTGGCCCAGCAGCCCAACTACCGCAAGTCCGGCTTCCGTTCGGCCTGGACGACGATGCGGTACGAGGGCCGGCCGGCCGCCGCACAGCCCGCACCTCCCGGCATCGTGCTCGTCGACGCCCGCCGGCTGCCCTTCGACCTGCTGACCGCCTACGACCGCCGCTTCTTCCCCGCCGAGCGCGACGGCTTCCTCGCCTCCTGGATCTCCGCTCCCCCGCACACCGCGCTCGCCGCGGTCCACGACGGGGAGCTGCGGGGCCTCGCCGTGCTGCGGCCCTGCCGTATGTCGTCCCGCATCGGCCCCGTGTACGCCGAGTCGGCCGAGGTGGCGGGCGCCCTGGTCGGCGCACTCGCGGCCACCGGTCCCGGCACCGCGGTGGCGGTCGACGTACCCGACGTCAACCCCGCCGCCGTGCGTCTCGCCGAGGAGCTGGGCCTCACCCCGTCGTTCGAGACCGCCCGGATGTACACCGGCCCGGCCCCGGACATCGACCACGCCGGCCTGTTCGGCATCACCAGCCTGGAGCTGGGCTGAGGGGACTTCCGGGGAGCACGCCACAGGGCCCCGGCCCCGGCGGGGACACGGGGCTTTCGTGCGGGGCCGGCGGCTTCCCGGGCCACCAGGCGTCAGGTGAGCGGGTGCGAGGTCCGTCCGGATGCTTCGTCGATCTCGTCGTGCGCCTTCGTCAGCATCTTCATCGCCAGTTCGTTGAGTGCTCTGGCTCCTGCGATCTCCTCGCCGACCCTCGGCTGGTCCTTGTCCGAGGGGTGACGGCTCGCGTATCCGTGGGACCGCACCTCGTTCCCGTCCGGAAGCCGTACCAGGGCGGCCGCGCGGGTGCGATGGGTGTCCTCCTCGAATTCCATGTCCACATGCCATCCGGCGGGTGTCTTCATGGCAATCACCTCTCTACCAGGGTGCTCCCGTTCCCGCGCTCCTGCACCACGGCACGTGCTGGACGAACCGGGGTGGCCCCGGCATCCTGCCCCTCGGGCTTCCGCTGCCCCACGGAGGCGGCGGAAGCCTCCGGATAAGGTAATGCGCAGCTAAAGAGCTGACCAAGTACGTCGACGCGCCGCCGTACCTCTCGGGAGGAAGCCATGGGAACGCACCGCACCACACTGCCCGGAGTCGGCGTGCAGTACGACTACACGACGGAGTCCGGACAGCACATCTCCGTCGTCGTCCACCACGACGGACGGCGGTTCATCGGCTTCTACGACCAGGACGACCCTGATTCGTGCCGTCTCTCCGTACCTCTGACACCCCAAGAGGCCACCGGACTCGCGCACCTCATCGACTCCGCGCCCATCGACGCGGTACGGACCGAGGGCATCGACCTCGTCACCGAGCACATCCCGCTGGGCACCCGCTCCCCCTACGGCGGCCGACTGCTCGGGGACACCCGGGCGCGGACCCGGACGGGGGCCTCGATCGTGGCCGTGCTGCGGACACACAGCGCGCATCCGTCGCCCGGACCGGACTTCCGGCTGGCCATCGGGGACACGCTCGTCGCCGTGGGTACGCGCGAGGGCGTCGACGCCCTCGCCGAGATCATTGCGGAGGGCTGACCGTGCACGACACGACCGCACTGCTGGTGGAGCTCGGCTCCGTCATCCTGGGCCTCGGCATCATCGGCCGGTTCGCCGGACGCATAGGCCTCTCCCCGATCCCGCTGTATCTGCTCGCCGGCCTCTGCTTCGGGGACGGCGGACTGCTGCCCCTGGGAGCCAGTGAGGAATTCACCGCCGTCGGCGCCGAGATCGGCGTCATCCTCCTGCTGCTCCTGCTCGGTCTGGAGTACAGCGCATCGGAGCTGGTGACCAGCCTCAAGACGCAGTACCCGTCCGGCGCTGTGGACTTCGTACTCAACGCGACCCCCGGAGCGGTGGCGGCGCTGCTGCTCGGCTGGGGGCCCGTGGGAGCCGTGGCGCTGGCCGGGGTCACCTGGATCTCGTCGTCCGGGGTGATCGCGAAGGTGCTCACCGACCTGGGCCGGCTGGGCAACCGGGAGACACCCGTCATCCTCGGTGTCCTGGTCATCGAGGATCTGTCGATGGCCGTGTACCTGCCGCTGCTCACCGCGATGCTCGCGGGCGTGGGCCTGGCCGGGGGCAGCATCGCGCTGCTCATCGCGCTCGGCACCGTCGGCCTCGTGCTCTACCTGGCGCTGCGGCACGGACGGACGATCAGCCGGGCGGTGTCCTCCGACAATCCCGAGATGCTTCTCCTGGTCGTGCTCGGACTGACCGTCCTGGTGGCCGGGGTGGCCCAGGAGTTGCAGGTCTCCGCGGCCGTCGGGGCGTTCCTGGTCGGGATCGCGCTCTCGGGCGAGGTCGCCGAGGGGGCGCGCAAGCTGCTGACGCCGCTGCGGGACCTCTTCGCCGCCGTCTTCTTCGTGTTCTTCGGACTCTCCACCGATCCCGCGGAGATTCCGCCGGTGCTGCTTCCGGCGGCGCTGCTGGCCGTCGTCACCGTCCTCACCAAGATCGGCACCGGCTGGTACGCGGCCCGGCGGGCCGGAATCGGTTCGAACGGCCGCTGGCGGGCCGGCGGCACGCTCGTCGCCCGCGGTGAGTTCTCCATCGTCATCGCCGGTCTGGCGGTGGCGACCGAGCCCCGCATCGGGCCCATCGCCACCGCGTACGTCCTCATCCTCGTCATCGTCGGACCGCTCACCGCACGCTGGACCCAGCCGGTCGTGGCCAGGATCCAGGCATGGCGGCGCCGCGGAGGCGACGGCGGGGCGAAGGACGGACGCGTTCCCGCGGCCCGTCCGGCGCCGGCCACGCAGGAGGAGTTCGCCGCCTCCGGCGACTGAGGCCGGAGGCCGAGGCGGCCGGGGCGGCCCTCTCCTCACGGCTCACAGCGGGGTCGCCGCGTGCAGGATCCGTACCAGCGACACCGTCGCGTTGAGCGACGAGAGCGCCGAGAGGGCCGTGCCGGCCGCCGCGACAAGGGCCGCCAGGGAGACATGGGCGGACGACGGGGGCCAGAGCCGGGCCGTCGGGACCGGGGAGAGCAGTGCCGCCACCCGGCGCGGTACGGGGCCCGCCTCGGAGGCGAAGGCCGCGACTCCGGCCGCGGCATCCGGCACCCCGTGCGAATGGAGCGCCGCCTTGCCGACCGCGACCGCCACCACCCTGCGGTCGCCGACGACGCGGGCGGCCTCCTCGTCCGCCCACCGTTCGGTGCTGAAGGCCACGGCCGTACGCAGCGGCAGCAGGAGCGGGTTGGCGCACGCCGCGAGCTGGACGGCCAGCAGGAAGAGGTGGTGGCGGGCGGTCAGATGGGCCCGCTCGTGGGCGATCAGGGCCCGGCGCTCACGGGCATCCAGGCACCGGGCCATCGCGGTCGAGACGACGACCCGGCCCGGCCGGCCGGGCAGCGCATAGGCGTACGGCACCGCGTCCGGGAGCACGGCGACACCGTCCGGGCCGGCCGGGGCCGCGGCGGGCAGGGCGCGGCCGGCCCGGACCCGCAGCCGCACATGGCGGTACACCGTCCATCCGCACGCCCCGAGCACCGCCGCCAGCACCCCGATCGCGACGACGCCCGCCCGGACCTCGTACGGCACCGCGTCCCGCACCGCCGGGTCCGACCAGCTGTCCGGCAGCGGGTTGCCCGGGAGCTGGGCCGTTCCGACCACCATCAGCAGGGCCAGACAGAGCGTGCTGCACAGGGCGAGCAGCACGCCGACGACCGCGAGCAGCCTGGTGGCGCTGCGGGGGTGCAGATGCTGTTCGGCGAGGCGCGCGATCGGCAGCGCGGTCAGCGGCAGCACCAGCGGCAGGCAGACGAAGACACCCATCGGACCGCTATCGGCCTTCCGTGTCAGGGGGGTTGTCCGGATCGTCCGGGGCGGTGGCACGGGCCAGCAGCGCGCGCAGCCGTTCCTCGTCACCGGGGGACAGGGCCGAGACGAAGTGGGCGAGGACGGCCTCCCGGTCGCGTTCGCCGTCCAGTACGCGACGCATCCGCAGGGCCGCGAGACCGGCCTCGTCGGAAGCGGACGTCCAGGTGTAGGAGCGGCCCTCGCGGGACCGGGTCACGGCGTTCTTGGCGTAGAGCCGGGAGAGGATCGTGATGACGGTGGTGTACGCGAGATCGCCGTCGAGGTGTTCCTGCACCCAGCCGGCCGTCGCGGGGCGACCCGCCGACCGCAGGACGGCGAGAACCTGGGCCTCCAGTTCGCCCTGCCCCCGTCTGCGCAGCCGCTCCCCCGCGGGATGAGCGGTGCCGGGCACTTTCCGGTGGGCCGGTTCGTTGTCCGGGTGACCGGGCCTGGCCGGGTCCATCTGGGGTCCGCCCTTCTGCGACACCGCGTCAGCCGCGGAACGCAGCATCCTACTGAGTGATGTATCCGGGACAGCACGGGCAGCCCTGATGCTAACTTCTACACGTCTGTAGAGTCGGAACCCGTTCCGGCAACACAACGCGAATTATGGAGAGTTCATGGCACTGTGGGATCGGATCAAGGAATCCGCTTCGTCGATGCAGTCGCAGCTGGAAGCGAAGAAGAACGATCTGAAGAGCGGCGCGTTCCGTGACGCGAGCATGGCCATGTGCGCTCTGGTGGCGGCCGCCGACGGCTCCGTCGACCCGTCCGAACGCCAGCGTGTCGCCGCGCTGATCGCCTCCAACGACGTCCTGCAGAACTTCCCGGCGGACGATCTCCAGCGCCGCTTCAACGACTACGTCAACAAGCTCACCGCCGACTTCGCCTTCGGCAAGGTCAGCATCCTCCAGGAGATCGGCAAGGCGAAGAAGAAGCCGGCCGAGGCGCGTGCCGTCATCCAGATCGGCATCGTGATCGGTGGTGCCGACGGCGACTTCGACAAGTCGGAGCAGGCCGTCGTGCGGGAGGCGTGCTTCGCGCTCGACCTCCCGCCCCACGAGTTCGACCTCTGATACCGGGACCGGCTCCGCCCGGTCCCCGGCCCCCTGTACCGCCGGAACGCACGCGGGTCGACTGACCACGGCCCGTGTCCGGCAGGCCGGGAGTGCGCTACTCCCCCGATGCGCACCCCCGGCCACTTCTTCCCAGGACCCCGCCCCCAGGGCGGGGTCCTCGGCGTCGGCCGGGTCACAGTTCCTTGGCCGGCCAGTCCAGCAGCCGGGCGCCGATGACCGCCGTCTGCAGGGTGTAGCGGTGCATCGGGTCGGACGGATCGGCCCCGGTCAACTGATGTATCCGTTCCAGCCGGTACGTCAGCGCCCGCACGCTGAGCGCCAGTCGGCGGGCCGTCTCGGCCGCCACACAGCCCGCGTCGAAGTAGACGCTGAGCGTCTCCAGGAGGGGTTCGGCACCGCCCCGTGCCTTCCGCAGCGGGCCCAGCTGGCTGCGCACCAGATCGGCCATCGCCTGCCGGTCCCGGGTCAGTACCGGATAGACCAGTAGGTCGGTGGCGTACAGCACCGGATCGTCCAGGCCGATCCGTTTGGCGAGGTCGAGTGCTTCCAGCGCCTCGTCGTACGAATGGACCACGCCCCCGGGGCCGGGGTGCGCGCGGCCGATCGCGACCTGGCCGCCGTCCGTCGCGGCATGGGCCTGCTTGGCGAAATGCCGCAGGACGTCGGGCTGGCCGGCCGGGGCCACGCAGACCAGCCGCCCGTCCTTCGTCGTGATCAGGATCTTCCGTCCGCTGAAGCGCGCGAGCAGCGCCGACTCCACCGTGCGGGGCACGGAGTCGGTCTCCGTGTACGCCTCCGGGCCCGTTGCCACCGCGACCGCGTGGGCACGCGACAGACGCAGCCCGAACCGGGTGGCCCGCTCGGCGAGCCGGCCCAGATCGCTGCGTCCGTACAGCAGGTCGTCGATGAACTCGCGGCGCGCCGCCTCCTCGCGCCGCACCGTCAGCCGCTGGGCCCGCTCGAACCCCTCGGCGAAGGCGTCGACGGCCTGCTCGATCGCGGCCAGTACGGAGTCGGCGGTGGCGGCGTCGGTGGACGCGCTCTGCGGCCAGGAGGTGCGGGTCGCCGCGAGGTGGAGGCCGACGAGGGCGCGCAGCTGGTACCCGTCCTCCGCGGCCTGCCGACCCAGCTGCCGACGGGTGTCCAGTTCATCCCGTGTCAACCGGCGCCCGGTGGCGGCCACTTCGGCCAGGATGCGGGCACAGTCGCCCAGATACTTGTCGGGAATCTCCAGCTCCGCCACACCCACTCCTCACATCCTGACGCGGTTTCGACACTCGTCCAACGCATGACGGCCGATGCCGGTGCCCGGCAATCCGAACGTGCGAAGACTGCCGGAGTCCGGCAGTGCGATACAGAGCCCCACCGTGACACGATCCCGTCAGCACGAACGGGGGATACGGGGGAACGGGGGATACGGGGGAAGACCCGCGCCGCTGCGGCACCGCACCTTGCGGTACCGCGGCAGTGCGGGTCACCACCGCGCCACCCACACCTCCGGTACGGACATGAGGAGGTGGATCCGGTGGATGAGTTCCTGGAGGCGGCAACCGCCTTTCCCACGGTCCTCTTCGGTGCGGCGCTCGTGGTCGTCGTCTTCTTCTGGCTCCTGGTACTGGCCGGTGCGGCCGACCACCATTCCTTCGACGGGGACCTCGACACCGGGATGGCCGGGTTCGGTGGAGTACCGGTCACCGTCTCGGTGTCCGTGATGGTCGCCGTCGGCTGGTTCACCAGCCTGGTCGGCACCTCCCTGCTGCACCGCGGCGAGGTCACCGGGATGACGCGGGCCGGACTCGCCCTGGCCGACTTCGCCGGGGCGCTGCTGATCGCCTGGGCTGTGATGCGACTGCTGGCGCACTGGATGCGCCGCCGTTTCGCGGACCAGCCACCTCCGTCACGACAGGACTTCCTCGGCCAGATCTGCACGATCCGCACCGGTTCCGTCAGCGCCGACTTCGGCCAGGCCGAGGTCGCGGCGGCCGACGGTTCCACCGCCATCGTCCAGGTCAGGCTGCTCGGTCCGGCGGACGGCGCGGTGCTCACCTCGGGCAGTACCGGGCTTCTGTACGCGTACGAGGACCAGGGCGAGTTCTTCTGGGTCTCGCCGTACGACAGCGCGCTCGATCCGGGACGACCGAAACCGGGCACGGGCCCGCTGCCGGGTTCCCGCTAGCGCCGCGCAGGGGTACCCGCCGCTCCGGCCTGCCCGACCATCCCGCCCGTCGCAGCCGCAGGCCACCGATTCGGTCCGGCTCTCCGGGCGGACCTTTGACCTCTTCACCTTCCTCACCAGCCGCAAGGACTGTCATGGATGCCATCACCCTGGGCTTCGCGGTGCTCGTCGCCGTCGTCCTGCTCATCGCCGTCGCCCTGCTCCTCGTCATCAGCCGGCTCTTCCGCAAGGTGGAGCAGGGCAACGCGTTGATCATCTCCAAGACCAAGAAGGTCGATGTCACCTTCACCGGCGCCGTCGTCCTGCCGGTGCTGCACAAGGCCGAGTACATGGACATCTCGGTGAAGACCATCGAGATCCGCCGCACCGGGCGCGAGGGCCTGATCTGCCAGGACAACATCCGCGCCGACATCCACATCACCTTCTTCGTACGCGTCAACAAGACCGTCGAGGACGTCATCAAGGTGGCCCAGTCCATCGGCACGGAGCGAGCCAGCGACAAGGCGGCGATCCAGGAGTTCTTCGCCGCGAAGTTCGCCGAGGCGCTCAAGACCGTCGGCAAGCAGCTGGACTTCGTCGACCTGTACACCAAGCGCGAGGAGTTCCGGGACCGGATCATTCGGGTCATCGGCACGGACCTGAACGGCTACCACCTCGACGACGCGGCGATCGACTTCCTCGAGCAGACGCCGATGACGCAGCTCGACGGCGCCAACATCCTGGACGCCCAGGGCATCCGCAAGATCACCGAGCTGACGGCGATCGAGCACGTCCGCACCAACGAGTTCCAGCGCACCGAGCAGAAGGAGATCACCCGGCAGAACGTCGACGCCCGCGAGACCATCCTGGAGCTGGAGCGCCGGCAGTCCGAGGCCGAGATCAAGCAGCGCCGCGAGGTCGAGACGCTGCGGGCCCGCGAGGAGGCCGCGACCGCCCGGGTCCAGGAGGAGGAACGGCTCAGCGCCCAGGCCGCGTTCATCCGCACCGAGGAGCAGCTCGGCATCCAGCGCGAGAACCAGGCCCGGGAGATCGCCGTCGCGCAGAAGAACCGTGAGCGGGTCATCGCCGTGGAGAACGAGCGCATCGAGAAGGACCGGCTGATCGAGGTCATCGGGCGCGAGCGGCAGACCGAACTCGACCGGATCGCCGCGACGAAGGACGTCGAGACGGAGCGCCGCGAGGTCGCCGACGTGATCCGGGAGCGGATCGCCGTGGACCGCACGGTCGCCGAGCAGGAGGAGTCCATCAAGACGCTGCGGGCCGTCGAGGAGTCCGAGCGCAACCGCCGGGCAGTCATCATCGCCGCCGAGGCGGAGGCCCAGGAGAAGCTGGTCAAGGACATCAAGGCGGCGGAGGCCGCGGAGGCGGCGGCCACCCACCGGGCGACGGAGCAGCTGACCCTCGCCGAGGCCCGGCTGAAGACCGCGGACCTGGACGCCCGGGCGAAGCTGCGGCTGGCCGAGGGCATCCAGGCGGAGTCCGCGGCGCCCGGTCTCGCCGAGGTCCAGGTCCGGGACGCCGAGGCGGCCGTCATCGAGAAGACCGGTCTCGCCGAGGCCGAGGCCACGGCGGCCCGGCTCAAGTCCGAGGCGGAGGGGTCCAGGCTCAAGGCGCTCGCGGCGGCGGAGGGCACCCAGGCCCAGGCGGCGGCGGACGCGGCGATGATCGGCGAGAAGCTGAAGGCGGAGGCCGCCGGGCTCACCGAGAAGGCCGCCGCGATGGCGGCGCTGGACGACGCCTCGCGCGGGCACGAGGAGTACCGGCTGCGGCTGGCGGCGGAGAAGGAGATCCGGCTGGCCGGACTCGATGTGCAGCGGCAGGTCGCCGAGGCGCAGGCGACGGTGCTGGCCACCGGGCTGGAGAATGCCGACATCGACATCGTCGGCGGGGAGTCGGCCTTCTTCGACCGGATCGTGCAGTCCATCTCGATGGGCAAGGGCTTCGACGGGTTCGTGGAGAACTCGGACACGGTGAAGGCGCTCGCCGGACCGTGGCTGAACGGCACGTCGTCGTTCACGGACGATCTGACCCGGATGCTGGGATCGGTGTCGACGGGCGACGTGAAGAACCTGACGGTGTCGGCCCTGCTGATGCGGATGATGAAGGAACCGGGAACCGGGGCCGCGCAGGGTCAGCTGCAGCAACTGCTCAGCGCAGCCCAGCAGCTGGGCCTGGCGGACGCGCTGGTCTCCCTGCCGGCGGGGGCGGAGGCGGGCACCGGCCCGGACGCCTCCGGTATGCCCGCCTCACGGAACGGCTCGTCGGCGGCCTAGGACCGACCGACGACCACCGGACGGGGCACGTGGTTCATCCCCGTGCCCCGTCCGGCGGCCGGACAGCACCGCACCCGCACCCTCGTAGAAAGAGCCGTACGGATGGACACCGAGACCACGACCGCACCGGCCACCGGCGGCCCGGTGGACGCGGGGACGTACGACGTGCTGCGGCGCCGGCTCACCGACCGGGCCAGCGACCTCGCGGACCGCGCCACGGCGCTCAACGCACGGCGCACCGAGGAGTTCGGGTCGACCGGACTCCAGCTCATCGGCACCGAACAGGTCCGCACCCGCCAGGCCTCCGTCCCCCGCGACCTGGTGGCCGTCGGCGACCGGATCCTCTTCGGCTTCGAACGCGGCCCGGGGGCGGCCGATGCGGCCGAGGTGCCGGATGTCCTGGCCCTGTACGGACCCGAGTTGACCGCGCCGGACCACCAGGGCCTGCTCGACGACCCGGACTTCGTCCGCGAGTTCACCGCCCTGCACCGCTACTACCGCGACGCCCGCC
Source organism: Streptomyces sp. NPDC052052 (assembly GCF_040680455.1). Lineage (NCBI taxonomy): Bacteria > Bacillati > Actinomycetota > Actinomycetes > Kitasatosporales > Streptomycetaceae > Streptomyces > Streptomyces sp. NPDC052052. The sequence continues at coordinate 81,005 of NZ_JBFAWU010000012.1, forward strand.
TCCTGAGGCTGCGCCGGGTGGACGGCCGGCTGCTCGCGGTGTTCCGGACCGGCGAGCACGCCGACGGCCTCCGGGTCCTGCGCTGGGCGCTCGCCCCGGACGGTTCGCCCGGCGCCTTCCTCGACGCGCGCGGCGACCGCGACCACGTCCTCCCGCCGTCGCACGACTTCAGCTGGACCGTGGCGGGCCGCGAGTGCCACGTCCCCGGCCGGCACCCGCACATCGCGGTGGGCGGGGACGCGGACGGCACCGGCGCCGTCCTCTTCGTCGACACGCTCGGCGGCACCCTCACCATCAAGACGGTCAACGACACCGGCACCCCCGACGGGATCTACCAGGAGCCGGTCGCCGAGCCCCTCCAGTCCCTCGCCGACGCGGAGGTCGAGCATGCCGTGATCGGGCCGCTGGTCCTGCTGCGGGTCCGCCCGTACAACGAGGAGTCCTGGCGGTACCTGGTCTTCAACACCCTGCTCGGCACGGTGCTGCGTCTGGACCTCATCGGACCCGCCTGCCACCGGCTCCCCGAGGACCAGGGAATCATCTTTCCCGGCGGCTACTACCTCACCACCGGAACCGCCAAGACCTTCGATGTCGCCGAGCCGCTCACCGAGCCGGTCTTCGAGGGCGCCGTCCACTCCCCGAACGGCGAGGACGTCCTCTACGTCTTCCGCTCCCCCGACGACGGACGCAGCCTGCTGCTGCCCTACAACCTGATCCGGCAGGAGGTCGCCACCCCGCTCCAGGGCCGTGGCCACGCCCTGCTCGACGACGGCACCCTCGTCCTGCTGCGGGGTTCCGCCACGGGTGACGAACCGGCCCGGGTCCACCCGTTGCAGCGCTGGCGGACCCCGTTCGTCTCCGAGACCCATGCCGCCTCCCGGCCCGCCCAGGACGGCCCGCTCGCCCGGGTCGGCAACGCCGATCTGGTGCGCGGGATCTCCGACTGCCTCGCGCTCGCCCACAGCGCGGCCCGGACGACCCCGACCGCCGCCGTGTACGCGCAGCTGGTCGCGGACTGCACCCGCGCCACCGACCGCTACCACTGGCTGACCGCTCCCGAACTCGGCTCACTGGCCGAGCCTTTGGCCGAGCTGCGGGACACCGCCCGGCAGGTCCTCACCGAGTTCGAGACGGTGCGGGAGCTGACCCACCAGGCCACCGAGGCGCTCGACCAGGCGGCCGAGCGGATCACCGCGCTCGTCCGCCGCATCCGCGGCGAGGCCCCGCGCTCGGCCACCGAATGGGTCACCCGGCTCACCGAACTCGGCCGGGCGCAGGGCCAGGTGGCGGCCCTGGCCGACCTGCGGTACGCGGACGCCGAACGGATCGCCGAGCTGGCCGCCACCACGGCCGAGGCCCTCGACGCGGCCGGCCGGCGCGCGGTCGCGTTCCTCGGCCGGGACGACGCCTTCGCCGACCACCACGAGGAGCTGGACCGGCTGGCCGCCAAGGTGTCCGAGCTGACCACGGTCGCGGACGCCTCGGCGCTCGGCGACCGGCTGACGGAGATGACGGACGGCCTCGGCACGGTCACCGAGGTCGTCGCCGGGCTCGACATCGGTGACGCGACCGTCCGTACCTCGGTCCTGGAGCGGATCGCCGAGGTGCTCGGCGGGGTCAACCGGGCCCGCGCCGCACTCGACGCCCGCCGCCGCGAGCTCCTCGACCACGAGGGCCGCGCCGAGTTCGCCGCCGAGTTCGCCCTCCTCGGGCAGGCCGTCACGGGGGCGCTGGCCGCGGCGGACACCCCGGACGCCTGCGACGAGCAACTGGCCGGTCTGCTGCTGCGGCTGGAGAACCTGGAGTCGCGGTTCGCCGAGTACGACGACTTCCTCGCCGAGCTGGCCGAGCGGCGGACAGAGGTGTACGAGGCGTTCTCGGCCCGCAAGCAGACCCTGCAGGACGCCCGCGCCCGGCGCGCCCAGCGGCTGACGGACTCGGCGGCCCGGGTCCTGGCGACGGTCTCCCGGCGGCTGGCCGCCCTGCCCGACCTGGAGGCCGTCCACACGTACTTCGCCTCCGACCCGATGGTCGCCAAGGTCCGCCGCACCGCGGACGAACTGCGCGAACTCGGTGACCCGGTGCACGCCCAGGAGCTGGACGGGCAGTTGCTGGCCGCCCGCCAGGAGGCCGGGCGGGCCCTGCGCGACCGCGGTGAGCTGTACGCGGACGGCGGTGCGACGATCCGGCTGGGCCGGCACCGGTTCGCCGTGAACACCCAGCCCTTCGATCTGACGCTCGTCCCGCACGGCGACGGGCTCGCGTTCGCCCTCACCGGCACGGACTACCGGGCACCGGTCACCGACCCGGCCTTCGAGGCGGCCCGCCCGTACTGGGACCGGACGCTGCCCTCGGAGTCCGCACAGGTGTACCGCGCCGAGCATCTGGCGGCCCGGCTCCTGGACGAACACGGCGCCGACTCCCTCGGCGCCCTGAGCCCGGACGAACTCGCCGACCTGGTACGGAAATCCGCGGCGTCCGCGTACGACGAGGGCCACCAGCGCGGGGTCCACGACGAGGACGCCACCCTCGTCCTCACCGCCCTGCTGCGGCTGCACACCGGGGCCGGTCTGCTGCGCTTCCCGCCCGAGGTCCGGGCGGCGGCACAGATCTTCTGGGCCCACACGGCGGACGAGGCCCTGCGCACCTCCTGGACCCTGCGGGCGGTGTCGCTGGCCCGCGCCCGTGAGACGTTCCGCCTCGCCCCGGCCATCGACTCTCTCCAGGAGGAGTGGGCGGCCACCGTCCGGGGCGCCGGTGCGCTGGGCGAGTGCCACGGCTCCGGCTCCGGATCCCCGGCCGACGTCCCCCGGGCCGATGTCTCCCGTGCCGTCGCCGCGTACCTCTTCGAGGAGCTGACCAGCGGCCCGGCCGGATTCGTCACGAGCGCCACCGCCCGTACCTTCCTGGACAAGTTCCGCCGGGCGACCGGCTCTTCGGCGTACGACGAGGACCTCGCCGCGCTCCGGGACGACCTGCCGGCCCGGCTCCAGCTGGTCGAGGGCTGGCTGGGCTCGTACGCCGCCGCGAGCGGCACCCCCGTCGACGCCGGCGACCTGGCGGAGGCAGTCGCTGTGGAGCTGTGCCCCGAGCCGGTCCTCGACCGGTACGAGTGCGACGCACCGCTCACCACGACCGTGGACGGCCTGCTCGGCACCCATCCGCGCGTCGACCGGGGCCGGCTGCCCGTCCGCCTCGACGAACTCCTCACCCGCACCGACGACTTCCGCACCACCTCGGTGCCCGGCTTCCGCGCCTACCAGCGGCTGCGCGGCGGGCTCGTGACCGCCGAGCGGACCCGGCTGCGGCTGGACGACCACCGGCCGCGCGTCATGTCGGCGTTCGTCCGCAACCGGCTCCTGGACGAGGTGTACCTGCCGCTGATCGGCGACAGCCTCGCCAAACAGCTCGGCACCGCCGACGACGGCCGGCGCACCGACTCGCAGGGCCTGCTGCTGCTCGTGTCGCCGCCCGGCTACGGCAAGACGACGCTCATGGAGTACGTCGCCGACCGGCTCGGCCTGGTCCTGGTCAAGGTCAGCGGACCGAACCTCGGCCACGACGTGACCTCACTGGATCCGGCACAGGCACGTACCGCGACCGCCCGACAGGAGATCGAGAAGATCAACTTCGCGTTGGAGGCGGGCAACAACACGCTCCTGTACCTCGACGACATCCAGCACACCTCCCCCGAACTGCTCCAGAAGTTCATCCCGCTCTGCGACGCCACCCGCCGTATCGAGGGGGTCCGGGACGGCGAACCCCGCAGCTACGACCTGCGGGGCAAGCGGTTCGCGGTGTGCATGGCGGGCAATCCGTACACCGAGTCCGGGGCCCGGTTCCGTGTCCCCGACATGCTCGCCAACCGGGCCGACGTATGGAACCTCGGTGAGGTGCTGAGCGGTCGCGAGGACGTCTTCGCGCTGAGCTTCGTGGAGAACGCACTGACCGCCAACCCGGTGCTCGCCCCGCTCGCCGGGCGCTCCCGCGAGGACCTCGCCCGGTTCCTGCTGCTGGCCTCCGGCACGGCCCCTTCCGCAGGCTCTCCCATCGGTACGAGCAGCGGCCAAGCCCCCCTCACCGCGCCCGAACGGTTCGACCACCCGTACGCACCCGCCGAGGCGGACCGCATCGTCTCCGTCCTGCGCCACCTGCTCGCGGCCCGGGAAACGGTGCTGGCCGTGAACGCCGCGTACATCGCCTCGGCCGCGCAGACGGACACCACACGCACCGAACCGCCGTTCCGGCTGCAGGGCTCGTACCGCAACATGAACAAGATCGCCGAACGGATCGTGCCCGTGATGAACGAGGCGGAGCTGTCCGCCGTCATCGACGACCACTACGCGGGCGAGGCACAGACCCTGACTTCGGACGCGGAGTCCAATCTGCTGAAGCTCGCCGCACTGCGCGGCAGGCTCACCGCCGAGCAGTCCGCTCGCTGGTCCGCGATCACCGCCTCCTACGTCCGCCACCGGGCCCTGGGAGGTCCGGACGAGGACCCCCTCACCAAGGCCGTCGCCGCACTGGGGCTGCTCGCGGACCGGATCGCGGCCATCGAGTCGGCGATCGTCCGCATCGCGGACCCGCGCCATCTGCTCACCGGCCCGGACCGGACACCCCGGCACGCGGCACCACGCAGCACGAAAACGGACGGAGATCACTGACCGGCGTGAACGGCTCGAACATCGGAGGTGGACCAGGCATGCTGGGTTTCGTGTCCCCACTCCCGCAGCAGCCCCAACGCCCCGTCCTCAGCGGCCACATGGTCGTCTGCGGTGACGACGCACTCGCCCAACGACTGGCGGTGGAACTGCGGTACGTCTACGGGGAGCGGGTCACCCTGCTGCTTCCGCCGGGACGCGACCCGCGCCGACCTGAGCTGCCGACGACCCAACGCGGCCGTGCGGCCACGCTGTTCGGGCGCATGTCGGCGGCGATGAACCGCAATCTGGGCTACGGCACGGGCTCCGACACCGACACCAACGCCGGTGTCGAGGCGGTGCGCATCCTGGAGGCCGCGGAACCCTCCGACGAGGCGTTCGAGGAGGCGGGGGTCGAGTCGGCCGCCGCCCTGGCGCTGGTCTACGACGACGACGAGCGCAACATCCGGGCCGCCCTGACGGCGCGCCGCCTCAACCCACGGGTCCGGCTCGTCATCCGGCTCTACAACCGCAAGCTGGGCCAGCACCTGGAGACGCTGCTCGACCAGGCCGCCGCCGTCGCCGTGCCCGACCTCGACCCGACCGCACTGGACACCTCCACCACCGTCCTCTCCGACGCCGACACCGCGGCCCCGGCCCTCGCGGCGACCGCCGTCATCGGCTCCAGCAAGGTCATCCAGGCCGAGGGCCTGATGCTGCGCGCCGTCGAGCGCACCCCGCCCGAGGACGGCCGAACCGCCGCCCCCGGCCTGTGCACCCTGGCCCTGCTGTCCTCCACCACCCACGACCCGGCAGGCACCGAAGGCTCCGACAGCAGCGGCGCCGAAGGCCCCCAACTCCTGCCCGACGAAGGGCAGGTGGCCGCCGCCACGGGCCGCGGCACGGTCGTCCTGGAGACGGTCAGCCGGGCGGACCCGGCCGGCCCGCCGCCCCGGATGGGCGGCCGCAGCGCACCGCTCAGCCAGTTCTTCTCCCGGCGACTGCGGTGGTCGGCCCTCGGCGTCGGCCTGGCCGTCGTGGGCCTCGCCGTCGCGTCCTGGCGCACCACCGGTGACGACCCGCTGCACGCCGCCTATCTGACCCTGCTCGACCTGTTCGCCATGGGTGACCCCGCGATCGGCGACCCGACCGCCCGCCAGGTCATCCAACTCCTCTCCGGAGTCGCCGGGTTGATGCTGCTCCCGCTGCTCGTGGCAGGCGTGCTGGAGGCCTTCGGATCGCTCCGTACCGCCTCGTCCCTGCGCCGCCCGCCCCGCGGCCTGTCCGGTCATGTGGTGCTGCTCGGCCTCGGCAAGATCGGTACCCGGGTCCTCGTCCGGCTCCGCGAGCTCGACATCCCCGTGGTGTGCGTGGAGGACGACCCGGACGCGCGCGGCATCCCCGTGGCACGGCGGCTGCACGTACCGGTGGTCGTCGGCGACGTCACCCAGGAGGGGGTGCTGGAGGCGGCGAAGATCCAGCGCGCCCGCGCACTCCTCGCCCTGACCAGCATCGACACCACCAATCTGGAAGCCGCCCTGTACGCGCGCTCGGTCAAGCCGGACCTGCGCGTCGCCCTGCGCCTGTTCGACGACGAGTTCGCGACCGCCGTCTACCGCACCCTGCGCACCGCACACCCGCAGGCCCTGACCCGCTCCCGTTCCGTCTCCCACCTGGCCGCCCCGTCCTTCGCCGTCGCCATGATGGGGCGGCAGATCCTGGGCGCCATACCGGTCGAGCGGAAGGTGATGCTGTTCGCGGCCATCGAGGTCGCGGGCCACCCGCAGCTGGAGGGCCGCACCGTGGAGCAGGCGTTCCGGGCAGGCTCCTGGCGCGTCCTCGCCCTGGACGCCACCCCACCCGAGGACCGCCGCCCGGACCTGACCCCGGCCACCCCGGCCGCCCCGGACAGCCCCTCGGGCCTGGTCTGGGACCTGCACCCGGGCTACGTGCTGCGCCCCCAGGACCGCGTGGTGATCGCCGCGACCCGCCGCGGCCTGGCCGAACTCCTGCGCAGGCGGCGGGCGGTGGCGGTGCGGCCGTAGGCGGGGGCCGGGGCAGGAGACAGGTGCCGCTACAGCACGCCGCCCATCACGCTCCGCACCTCGTCCAGCGTGGCCTCGGCGATCTCGTTGGCGCGCTCGTTGCCGGCACGGAGTACCGACCGTACGTATGCCATGTCCCGCGCGTACTCGGCCCGCCGTGCCCGGATCGGCTCCATCCGGCTGTTGACGGCGTCGGTCACCGTCCGCTTGAGCGCCGCGGCACCCCCGTCGCCGATCTCCTCGGCCACGGTGTGCGGATCACGGTCCAGGCAGAGCGCGGCCAGCAGCACCAGCGAGGAGACCCCGGGCCGGGTCTCCGGTTCGTAGCTGATGTGCCGGTCGGCGTCCGTCTTCGCGCCCCTGATCAGCCGCGCCGTCTCGTCGGCGGTGGCGCCGAGCGCGATCGAATTGCCGCGGCTCTTGCTCATCTTGGTGCCGTCGGTGCCGAGCAGCAGCGGTGCGGCGGAGAGCAGCGCGTCCGGCTCGGGGAAGACCTTCCCGTACCGCTCGTTGAAGCGGCGGGCGACGGTCCGCGTCACTTCGAGGTGCGGCAGCTGGTCCTGTCCGACGGGGACGAGGTTGCCCTTGCAGAACAGGATGTCGGCGGCCTGGTGCACGGGATACGTGAACATCAGCCCGCTGACGGCGGACTGCCGGGAGTGCGCGATCTCGTCCTTGACGGTGGGGTTGCGGTTCAGCTCGGCGACGGAGACGAGGCTCAGGAAGGGCAGCATCAACTGGTTGAGCGCGGGCACCGCGCTGTGGTTGAAGATCGTCGAACGGGTCGGATCGATACCGATGGCCAGATAGTCAAGCAGCATGGCCTCCATGTGCTCGGTGAGCCGATCGGCGACGTCCCGGTCGGTGAGCACCTGGTAGTCGGCGATGATCACGAAGACGTCCACCCCGAGGTCCTGGAGCCGGACGCGGTTGTGGAGAGTGCCGAAGTAGTGCCCGAGGTGCAGCGGCCCGGTGGGCCGGTCCCCGGTCATCACCCGGAAACGGCCGGGGTGCTCCCGGATCTGCTGCTCCAGCTCGGCACTGCGGCGCCGGGCGGACGCGGCAGTGTCGGTGGGGGTGGTGGCGGTGGCTGATTCGATGGCGGATGCGGTGGTCATGGGTCCTGCTCCTCGCGTTGCTGGTTGCGTGGAGGACGGCCCGCCGGGATCGGCATCCGCACCTGTACGAGGGCAGAGAAAAGGGCCGTCCGATGCGAACGGCCCTGGTTCCGTGCAGAGAGAAAGGTGGCCGCTCCTAGGAGGAGCGCCACCAGTTTCGGCACGGTACGGAGGTCATGGGCCGATGGTAACGCGCCCCCGGCAGTCCGGCCACGGCCCCTGCCCCACGCCCCTCACCGCCCGGGCGCCAGTTCCGCCCACACCTCTGCACGCCGAGTTGCACCCCGGCATGGCGGGCGGCTTTGCGCTACTCGGATTCGGCCAACCAGGCCTCGATGTGGTTCTGCTCGAACACCTCGACAGCAGTCTCTATGTCGAGGAAGTCTCCGATGTGGAACGCTACACGGAGGCTTTCGAGCGCCTGACCGCCTCGGCCCTGTCGTTCGACCAGTCGTTGTCCCTCATCGCCAGCAAGAAGGAAGCCTGCACGTGAGAACGTCCATCGCGGACACCGCCACCGTCGACGTCGCATGGCACAAGTCGAGTCACAGCGGGGCCAACAGCGACTGCGTCGAAACCGGTCATCTGGCCGACTCCACTCTTGTCCGCGACAGCAAGGCTTCGCACGGCCCGGCCCTGGTCTTCACACCCTCCAGCTGGTCGACGTTCCTGGCCGAAGTGAAAGCAGGCGCACTCTCCACGAGTGCCTGACGCTCAACACCCGCTCCGCGTACCGCGAACCGGCGCCATCGTCGCGCCCGGGGACCGTAGGGGGCCGGCTCGGGAACGGCTGCTGCCGCCCAGTCCCTCGCCTGGGCGGCAGCAGCCGTGAAGCGTGAGGCCGAAGCCCCGGGCTCTCAGCGCCTGGTCGTGCTGTTGAACAGCGAGCGCGACCAGACGTAGCCGACCACGGTGATGCCCACGCACCAGGCGAGCGAGATCCAGCCGTTGTTGCCGATCGCGGTGCCGGAGAGCAGGCCGCGCAGGGTCTCGGTCATCGGGGTGAACGGCTGGTTCTCGGCGAACCAGCGCAGGCCCGGCGACATCGATTCGGCCGGTACGAACGCCGAGCCGAGGAACGGCAGGAACTGGACCAGCAGTGGCTTGTTGCTGGCCGACTCGACGGTCTTGGACATCAGGCCGAGCGCAGCCGACAGCCAGGTCACCGCGAACGCGATGGCCGTGAGGAAACCGGCGGCGGCCAGCCACTCCAACGGGCTCGCGTCCGAGCGGAAGCCGACGGCGAGGGCCACACCCACGACCAGGACGGCACACACCATGGTCTGGATGACGCTGCCGACGACATGTCCCGTCATGAACGAGGAGCGTGTGATGTTCATGGTGCGGAAGCGGTTGATGATGCCCTCGGTCATGTCGGAGCAGATCGCGATCGAGGTCGACATCGAGCCGGCGGCCACCCCCATGATGATGATGCCGGGCGTCAGATAGGTCAGATACGCGTCCCGGCCGCCACCCATACCGGCACCGATCGAGTCGCCGAAGGCGTACACGAACAGCAGCAGCATCAGGATCGGCGTCATGGCGCTGCCGAACCCCACGGCCGGGTAACGGATCGCGTGCTTGATGTTGCGCCGCAGCATCGTCATCGAGTCGTGCACGACATAGCCGAGGGTGCTCATCGCAGGGTCTCCTTGACGTGAAGCGGGGTGGCCGCGGTGCCGTTGCCGGTCAGGGCGAGGAACACGTCGTCCAGGTCGGGGGTGTGCACGGAGAAGTCGGCGGCCCGGATCCCGGCTCCGTCGAGGCGGTCGAGCAGGCCGCGCAGCGCGTCGAGCCCGCCGTCGCCCGCCACCCGCAGGGCGAGGTTCTCCTCGTCGCGGGCGGCGCCGGGGAACACCTCGACCGCACGCTCGTACTCGGCGGGGTCGGTGAACCGCAGCCGGACATGGCTGCCAGGAATCTGTGCCTTGAGCTCCTCGGCGGTGCCCTCGGCGACGATCCGGCCGCCGTCCAGCACAGCGATCCGGTCGGCCAACTGGTCGGCCTCCTCCAGGTACTGGGTGGTGAGGAAGACCGTGGTGCCGCCCGCGACCAGCGAGCGCACCATCTCCCACATGGTGCGGCGGCTGCGGGGATCGAGTCCGGTCGTCGGCTCGTCCAGGAAGATCACCTGCGGGTCGCCGACCAGCGTCATGGCGAGGTCGAGCCGGCGCCGCATGCCGCCGGAGAAGGTCGCGGCCCGCTTGTCCGCGACGTCCGCGATCTCGAAGCGTTCCAGTAACGCCCTGGCGCGGGAACGGCCTTGGCTTTTGCCGAGGCGCAACAGGTCGGCCATGAGGAGCAGGTTCTCCTCGGCGGTGAGCATGTCGTCGAGCGCGGCGAACTGCCCGGTGACACCGATCGCGGCACGGACCCGGTCCGGCGCCGTGGCGACGTCGTGGCCGGCCACCTGGGCCTGTCCGCCGTCGGCGGCGATGAGCGTGGACAGGATCTGCACGGTGGTGGTCTTGCCGGCGCCGTTGGGTCCGAGCAGTGCGAACACGGACCCGGCCGGGATGTGCAGATCGATGCCGTCGAGGACGGTCTTGTCGCCGTACGACTTGCGCAGGCCGGTGGTGGAGATGGCGGCGGACGGCTGCGAACCGTCACCGCGCCTGGATGTGGGCATGACAGATGAGCCCATGGGGCCCTCCCGTTCGAAGGGTGGAGCGACTGGGTGAATGGGTGAGTCTGCGGGGCCGGCGCTCAGGCCCGGGCGCGGCGGATGTCGATGTTGCCGTGCCGGGTGCGGGCGCGTACCTCGACGGTGTCCTCGGTCTCCCCGGGGGTCTCGGACGCACTGAGCGTGTTGCGCACCTGGCCGGAGCCCGAGCTGACATCGAGCCAGGCGGCCGTACCCTCGCGGATGCCGACTTCGATGGCGCCGTAGGAGGTCTCCAACTGGACGGCCCCACGGGCCACTTCGCCTACACGCAGGGCCCCGTGGGCAGTGGTGGCGGTGACCGAGCCCTCGGCGCGCGCGATGTCGATGACGCCGATGGCGCCGTTCACTCGCAGGTCCCCGGTCACGGTGCTGACGCTCGTGGCGCCGTGCGAGTTCTTCAGGACGGCGGGGCCGTCGACGGTGCCGACGCGCAGGTCGCCGGAGCTGGTGGTGATCTCGGCCGCACCCTCGACCCGGTCGACGGTGATCGAGCCGTGGGACGCGGCCAGTCGGAGCGGCCCGGTCGTGTCGAGGCGGACGTCACCGACCGAGCTCTTCACCCGGGCCTCGCCGAGCCGGCCCTCGCCGAGCACCTGGACCCAGGAGCCGGTCACGTCGATGCGCGAGCCCGTGGGCAGGTCGACCGTCACATCGACGGCGCCGCTGGGTCCGATGAGGAGACGCTCCTTCGTCCTGACGGTCAGGACGCCGCTCGCGTACGTGACCTCGGTCTGCTCGGCCGCCCGCACGTCCTTGCTGCGCTTCGCGTTGCCGGGCCGCACCTCGACAAGGGTGTCGAGGCGGTCGCTTGCGGTGAACCGGATGGATCCGGCGCCCACGTGGGCGTCGACCGAAATCGCTTCGGGGGTGTCGAAAGAAGGCATGGCTGTCCCGTCCTCTTGGGTCTTCCGGGCGTCCCCGCTGGTGGGACGTGGTGTGGGTGAAGTGGAGCGGGCGCGGGCGCGGTCAGCGCACCCAGCCCGTGAAGCTCTGTCCGATGGTGTGGGTCTTCTCCGTCGTACGCGGCCGGGTGCCGCCGTCGACCGCGGCCGACACGGCCCGGACCAGCCAGGCGTTGACCGACAGGCCCTCGCGGTTCGCGGCCTCTTCGGCGCGGACCTTGAGGTGGGCGGGCAGCCGCAGATTGATGCGGGCGGTGCCGCCCTCGTCGCCGTCGGCGGGCGACTGGGCCTTGAGCGGTTCGGCGGGCGCAACCGGCACCTCCGCGGGGGCGCCGCCGGCGGGCGGCGGTGTCACCACGAAGTCGGGGTCGAGACCGCGCAGCCGTACATCGACCGAGCCGGGGGCGAGCTCGCGGGTGATCTCGTCCATCGCGGCGGAGAGCACATGGAGCATGGTCAGACGGGTCGCCGACTCCAGAGGAGCGGTGAGCCGCTCGGCCAGCTCGCGGGCGTCCTCCCCGCCGGCTTCGGCGGCCACCGCAAGTTCGCGGCGGAGGGTGTCGACATACGGGGTGAGATCCATGACGTCATCATGGCATCACGATGGCACCACACGCAAGCCTTTATGGCGCCACACGTGGGATCGACCCGAGAATGCCCACCCCGAGCAGGCAGAAGACGCAGAACAAACCGAGCAACCAGGCGGCACAAGCAGCCCAGGGAGGCCGAACTGACACCACGTGGCACCATGCGGCACCAGATGGCATCACGTGACACCAAGAGGTGCCATCACTTCTGGGCGTGCTCGCCCACATAGAAGAGGATCCAGACGAACCCGGCGAAGATGTGCGTGGCGAAGACGTACACGAAGACACGCAGCGCCACGCCGCGCTCCTTCCAGCGCTCACTCTCGCCCACAGCGCCCACTCCTCCACGCACCGGAGGCCGGGGATGGCCTCCACATCCACTCCAGAGTACGCAGGCCACCCACTCCCCCTCCCCGCGGAATAGGCCCCGGGGGCGTCCCGTTGTAGGGTGTGCAAACATAGTTCAACGTTCAACAAGAAGAGTTCTGGAGGCGGGCGCCATGGAGTTCGGGATCTTCACCGTCGGCGACGTGACCACCGACCCGACGACCGGCAGGACACCGACCGAGCACGAGCGGATCAAGGCCACCCTCGCCATCGCGCAGAAGGCGGAGGAGGTCGGCCTGGACGTCTTCGCGACCGGCGAGCACCACAATCCGCCGTTCGTCCCGTCCTCCCCGACGACCACACTCGGCTACCTCGCCGCCCGCACCGACCGCATCATCCTGTCCACGTCCACCACGCTGATCACCACCAACGACCCGGTGAAGATCGCCGAGGACTACGCGACGCTCCAGCACCTCGCGGACGGCCGCGTCGACCTGATGATGGGCCGCGGCAACACCGGCCCGGTCTACCCGTGGTTCGGCAAGGACATCCGCCAGGGCATCCCGCTCGCCATCGAGAACTACGCCCTGCTGCACAAGCTGTGGCGCGAGGAAGTCGTCGACTGGGAGGGCAGGTTCCGTACGCCGCTGCAGTCCTTCACCGCGACCCCGCGCCCGCTGGACGGCGTCCCGCCGTTCGTCTGGCACGGCTCCATCCGCTCCCCGGAGATCGCGGAGCAGGCCGCGTACTACGGCGACGGCTTCTTCCACAACAACATCTTCTGGCCGATCGAGCACACCAGGAAGATGGTGGACCTCTACCGCCGCCGGTACGCGCACTACGGGCACGGCACCGCCGAGCAGGCCATCGTCGGCCTCGGCGGCCAGGTGTTCATGCGGAAGAACTCGCAGGACGCGGTACGGGAGTTCCGCCCGTACTTCGACAACGCCCCCGTCTACGGGCACGGGCCCTCGATGGAGGACTTCACCCGGGAGACCCCGCTGACCGTCGGCTCCCCGCAGGAGGTCATCGAGCGGACCCTGTCCTTCCGGGACGCCGTCGGTGACTACCAGCGCCAGCTGTTCCTGATGGACCACGCGGGACTCCCGCTCAAGACGGTCCTGGAGCAGCTCGACCTCCTCGGCGAGGAGGTCGTCCCGGTGCTGCGCAAGGAGTTCGCCAACTTGCGGCCCGCCGGAGTCCCCGACTCCGCCCCCGTACACCCGGCCGTCGCCGCCCGCACGGCCGCGAAGGAGGCCTGACCACCGTGTCCACCATGTCCACGGCGCCCACGGCGCCCGGCGTGTTCGCCACCGAGCCCCTGAGGATCGTCGCCGTGTCGGCCGGGCTCAGCAGCCCCTCCTCGACCCGGCTGCTTGCCGAGCGGCTGGCCGGCGCCGCCCGTGAACGCCTGCTCGCCGAGCAGGACCGCACGGTCGAGGTACGGGTGATCGATCTGCGCGACCTGGCGGTCGACATCGCGAACCACCTGGTCACCGGGTTCCCGCCCGGCGCCCTGGACGTAGCGATCAAGGAGGTGACGCAGGCGGACGGACTGATCGCCGTCTCGCCCGTCTTCACCGCCTCGTACAGCGGGCTGTTCAAGTCGTTCTTCGACCTGATCGACCACACGGCGCTGACCGGCAAGCCCGTCGTCATCGCGGCGACCGGCGGCACCGCCCGCCACTCGCTCGTGCTGGAACACGCGATGCGTCCGCTCTTCGCCTATCTGCGGGCCACGGTCGTGCCGACCTCCGTGTACGCGGCCTCGGAGGACTGGGGCTCGTCCGGCGACGACTACACCGACGGGCTGCCGTCCCGCATCCGGCGCGCGGGCGGCGAACTCGCGGCCATGGTCGCGGGCGGCCGGGCGGCCTCCGGAGCACCGAAGGCCCGCGGACTCGACGACGAGATCGTGCCCTTCGCACAGCAGCTCGCCGACCTCAGGACGAAGGGCTGACCGGCGACCCGGTGGGGGCCAGGAGGCCCTACCGCTCGAAGTTCTGTCCGTTTTGAATAGGGTTGGACTGAAAGAAGCGTCGTGCGGAGCTCCCCAGGGAGTCCCGCACGACGCCTCTGCACACTGAGCGGAATCGAGCTGGAGGCAGAGATGGGCAGGATCGTGGTGGGCGTCGACGGCTCCGAGTCGTCGGTCAAGGCACTGCACTGGGCCGTGCGCCAGGCGGAACTGACCGGTGACACCGTGGAGGCCGTCAACAGCTGGGAGTACCCCGCGACCAGCTGGGCGTCCATGATGCCGGGCATGCCGGAGGACTTCGACCCGCAGGCCATCGCGACCGTGGCGCTCAACGAGACGCTGGAGGAGGCCCTGGGCGCCGAGGGCGCGGCCGCAGTCCAGAAGATCGTAGTGATCGGCAACCCGGCGCAGTCCCTGCTGGAGCGCGCCAAGGGCGCGAACCTGCTGGTCGTCGGCGCGCGCGGCTACAGCGGCTTCAAGGCGACCCTGCTCGGCTCGGTCAGCCTCCATGTCACCCAGCACGCACCGTGCCCGGTGACGGTCGTACGCGACTGACGGCGACCGCGTACGGATGAGGACATGAGGACGGGCCCGCGCCGAGCGCGGGCCCGTCCTCATGTCCCGGGTGCATCGGAAGGTGCGCTCACGTCTGCCCGCGCATCCGCCCGCGCGTCTGCACCTGCCCGCGCGTCCGCGTCTGAGCCTGTTCGCGCATCTGCGCCTCCTCACGCATCTGCATCTGCGTCTGCGCCTGCCTGCGCGTCTGTATCTGCCCGCGCGCCTGCGTCTGCCCGCGCACCTGCTCGTGCGTGTAGAAGAGGTAGAAGCTCGCGATGAACATCCCGAGGCCCACCGACAACCCCAGCGCCGAGGACCGCAGCACGCTCGAACCGGTCAGCCCGACCAGCAGGCCGATCGCCGCGGACGTCAGAGCGCCGTACGCCACCCCCCGCACCAGCGGCAGCAAGCGGTGCTGGATCCGGCCCAGCGCGAAGCACAGGACGGCGAGCACCACGGCGGTGATCAGGCCGTACCAGAACTGCCGGCCGCCGCTCGCACCGTGGTTGCGGAGGATGAACGACGCGTAGAGACCGTATGCCGCACCCAGCGTGACGGGTATGGCCCAGGAGGCCGCACTGTGCCGAGCGCGCCGATGCGCCCCTGCCCCGGCCTGTCGGCGGAACGGCATCGCTGCGTGAGTGGCCATGGCGGAGTGCTCCTTCCGTCGCCCCGTTTCCCTCCAGAGCACACCCGGCCGCGTCGCCCGGCAACTCGGATGGCGCAATGTCCGGGGCGCGTCGCTGCCGCACACGATTCCCTGGGGAGATGCGCAGGTATGTCTCGGCGGTCCCGGCAGTGGTGATGATGGTGCTGCTCGCCCTGCTCGTCCCGCTGAGCGCGCTCGCCGCCTGGGTGGACCTGGAGATCGACAACACCGACCGTTACGTCGCCGCGGTGGCCCCGCTCGCCTCCGACCCCGAGGTACGCAGCACGGTCAGTGACCTCATCACCGACGAGGCGATGAAGCAGATCGACGTCGGACCGCTCCAGAGCACCGTGCGGAACCTGCTGCACGAGGCGGTGATGTCCTTCACCACCACCGACGCCTTCCAGGCTGCCTGGAGCGCCGCCAACCGCACCGCGCACCACTCCGTCACCGCCGCGTTGAACGGCAGAACCGGCGAACCCGTGGTGATCGATCTGGCGCCCGTGACCGAGCAGGTCAAACAGAACCTCACGAAGAACGGGGTGCCGTTCGCCGACCTGATCCCGGTCCAGCACACCGACATCACCATCATCTCCGCCGACCGCGCCGACCAGTTGCGCCAGACCTTTCGCCTGCTACGGGCCGGCAGCATCTGGCCCGCTGTGGGCACGGTTGTGTTCACCGTCCTGACCGTGGTCGTGGCCTGGCTGCGTGGAGGGAGGGGGCTGCGCGGAGGGCCCGGACGCCGGCGCTCCGCGCGCGCCGCGTTGTCGGCCACGGCGGTGGCCGGGGCCGGTTTCGCGCTGGGGGCGCTGGTGCTGCGCGCGGTGATCGCGGTCGCCCGCAACCGGGTGCTGTCCGAGGTCCCGGACGCCCAGACGGGCGGTGCGGCGGCGGTGTACGACGCGCTGACGCACTCGCTGCGCACGACCGTGTGGGTGGTGTTCGCCGTGGGCCTGGTGGTGGCGGTGTGCGCGGTGCTCGGACGGCGGTGGATGGCGCGCACCGGGAGCGGCGACGGGCGGACCCCGTAGCGGAGGGAGCGGACCGGATTCGACGTGCGGGGGTGGGCGGGCCGGGGAAGAGTGGTTGTCGTGACTGTCGGATCGGGGACGACTGAGAGGTCATCCACATGCGAGCCATAGCCGTCAGCGCATTCAGGGCAGACCCGGCACTGGTCGAGGTGCCCAAGCCCACCCCGAAGGCCGGCGAGGTACGGATCAGGATCGAATACGCCGCGCTCAACCCCTGCGACTGGCAGGCCGCCCAGGGCCCCCCGGAGAACGAAACCGCCCCTCAGGCGTTCCCGCTGGTCGTCGGCGTGGACTACGCGGGCCGGGTGGACATGATCGGCAGTGGCGCGAACCGTTTCCGGGTCGGCGACCGGGTCTTCGGACGGGTGCCCGGGCCCCTGGCCGGCGCCGGTACCTACTGCGACTACGTGTCCGTACCGCAGGACTCCGCCATCACCCTCGTCCCGCAGGGCCTCCCCCTCCGTACCGCGGCGGCGCTGCCGTCCGCCGGAATGACCGCCGCCGAGATCCTGGAGATCGCGGTACTCCGCGGCCACGAGAGCCTGCTGGTCATCGGTGCGGCGGGCGGCGTCGGCAGTTGTCTGACCCAGCTCGCGTCGGCCCGCGACGTACGCGTGTACGCGGCGGTGCGCGGCGACGAGCGCCGGCGGATGACGGCCCTCGGCGCCACCGCCACGATCGACACCACGGACCGCCCCCTCGAAGCGACGATGCGGGAAGTCTGCCCGGACGGCGTGGACGCACTGGTCGACCTGGTGTCCACCACCCCGAAGGACTTCGCCGCGCGCGCCGCGCTGGTACGCAGCGGCGGTATCGCCCTCACCACCCGAGGCGTCGCCGCCGGGGCCGCCCTGCCTGCGGGCGTGACCGGTATCGACTTCCGGCTCGAACCCACTCCGGTCCTGCTCGACGTCCTGGCGGAGGGCGCCGCCGAGGGCGTACTGCGGGTGCCCATCGACATCGAACTCCCGCTGGAGAAGGCCCCACAGGCCCTCGACCGCAACCGGACCGGCGGCGCACGCGGCAAGACGGTCATCGCGATCTGAGCCCGCGCGTGCCGGGATGAAGCCCGCGCGCATCTGAACGCAGCCTGCGCGTGCCTGGATGCGGCCGGCCCGGATCGTGCCGCGCACCCGTCGCTCAGGTGCCCCTCGGGCTCACTCGGGGTGCGATCCGGGCCCGGAGCCCCGGAGTCGCTCCATCTCCCGCCGGTCCCGCTTCGTGGGACGCCCCGCGCCCCGGTCCCGTACCGGAACCTGGATCGCCAGCTCGCGCGGCGGCGGGGGCGGGCTGTTGTCGATGAAGCACTCCGCCGCCACCGGCGGGCCGACCCTCTTCTTCACGATCTTCGACACGACGACGATCCGGTCCCGGCCCGCATGCCGCAACCGGACCTCGTCACCGACGCGCACCGTCTGGGCGGGCTTGGCCCGCTCGCCGGCGACCTTCACATGTCCCGCGCGGCAGGCGGCAGCGGCCTGCGAACGGGTCTTCGTCAGCCGGACCGACCAGATCCAGACATCGACCCGGACGCTTCCCTCCGCCTGCGGCGCCTCACCGGAAACCATGCAACCGACTCTATAAGGGCGGTCCCGGACCACGCGCCGGGTCGCGGAGGGGTCATCAGCCGAAGTCGCTGATGACCTCCGCCACGTTGTAGCTGTAGACCTCCCGCTTGCACGCCTCGCACATGCTCGGCGCGTGCTCGCTCAACGACCAGAGCTGCGGCGCGAACCCGTCACCGCGCCCGTGTGCGAGGTAGAGGTCCTCGGGCCCGAACGAGGTCTCCAGGGTCTTGGCGTTGCCGACGAGCTGGCTGGTCCCGTCGACCGTTCCCGGCGTGGCCTGGAGCAGTCGACCGTTGTCGAAGCCGTTGCTGCGGTGGAAGTACCACGCGCCCTCGTACCGCACGACGCCCTGGATCTTGTGCCACAGGTTCTCGCCGTTGAAGGTGGCCCCGGTCGGCAGTCCGTAGGCGAGGTCGGCCTGGGCGACCGTGCCGGTCGCGCCCTCGACGGCGGCCGTCAGCTCGGTCATCGGATAGGTGGCGACGCGACCGGGGCTGGTGCCGCCGTTGTTGGTGTTGCAGTACTCACCGAGCACCAGATGATCGGTGCCGGTCCGGTCCAGCGAGAGGTACGAGGCCTTCGGGCGCCCGGTGGCATAGCACTGGTTCCCGCTGGTGGTGCCGCCGTTCTTCGCCGTGGTGAACTTCAGGGTGGCGATCTGCGGCATGACGTAGCGGTAGCCGTAGGCGTACCAGACGTTGTTCTGCCGGCCGATGCGCTTCTTGTCCACGACGTTGCTGACCAGACCGTCCGGCGTCGGGTCGTCGACATCGGCGTCGTTGTCCGGGTTGAGGTCCATGATCTTGCGCAGGTCGAAGACCCGCATGCCGTTGGCGGTGTCGGCGACGTACAGGTAGTTGCCGTACCAGACCATGCCGCCGGCGTGAATGCCGTTCTGCGCGGCGCAGGAGGACGTCACGCTGGTGGTGCAGGTGCCCTCGCGCGCATGCAGTGCGTCGAAGGAGATGTGGTCCTTGGAATTGACGTACGGCCAGACCAGCAGCACATGGCGGTACATCTGGGTGGCCTGGTTGAAGAAGGTGACCCGGATGCCCTTCTCGTTGCAGGCGTCCGACGCGGAGTCCTGTACGCAGTTGTCGCTGCCGGAGGCGTAGTCGCTGCGGCCCGGGTTCTCCGCGTCGTATCCGGCGACGGCGATCGGCTCGGCGTTCGACGTGCCCCAGTCCTCGTCCTCCTGGGCGTCCGACACCCCGGTGATGGCCTGCGGTACCCATTCCGAGGACGTGGCGTCGTCGCTCTTCCAGCAGATGCGGTGGTTGACCGCCAGATCGGAGCCGTAGATACCGGTGGTTCCGCAGGCGTCCTCCCAACCGGCGGGCCGATTGGCCAGCTCCATCAGTTCGGTCAGGCCCTGCTTGGGCAGCGCGGCATCCAGATCGGTGACGAGTCCGGAGAGGTCGGAGCCCGCCGCGAGCGTGAAGTCGGCGGCCCTGCCGGGGACGGGCGCTTCGGCAGCGACGCGTGGGGAAGCCGTGGCGGAGCCGCTCGTGGTACCGGCGAGATCGTCCTGCTCACCTTCGGGTTCGTCGTCGAAACCGTCGTCCGGCATGCCCTCGTGCCCCGTTGCGGGATCGTCCGCGGCCGGCACCGCTGCGGATACGGAGGACGGAGCGGCCGCCTGGCTGACGGAGGCGCCGGCCGCGGGTGCGAGACCGGAGAGAACCGCCCCTGCCGCCACCGCACACGCCGCAAGACGCGTGCTACGAGAACGCTTTCCCATGGAAGGGCCCTTCTTGACGCATACGGAGACACGGACCACGACATGACTGACTGGCTGACTACCTGTCAGAAGGCAGGCTCTCCACGCTAACAACGCGACTCATGACCGGTAGGCACATGCGAACGACGCACATCAGACCCGCACCGCATGCGCACAGGACCAGTTGCGGCTCAGCCGCCCCGTGGGCGGGCCGCACCACCGAATGGCCGGATCCGGCCGCTAACCTTACGTATCCGCCCTGGCCAGGGATGAATCCCCGCAGGTCGGACATTCATCGCACCCAACTCACGCGAAAGGCCTCGCCCATGGGCATTCGGAGCTTGCTGCGCAAGGTGTTCGGCCGCGACCGTGCGGAGCAGGACGCGTCGACACCGACGGCCACGGTCCCGCCCCAGACCGAACGCACCGCATCCGTGGAGCCGGAGCAGGAGCAGGAGTCGGTCGCGGTGTCGGTGGGCGAGCCGGCCGCGCAGGCCTCCTCGGTGCACGAAACCACCCCGCCCGCCACGTCTTCGGTGCTGCCGCCCGCCTCTCCCCGGTCCGCGACCGCGGACGACGAAAGCCCGGTGTCGGACCTCGTCGCGGCGGCGTTCGACAAGGCGGCCCTCTCCAAGGTCCCGGCCCAGGGCCCGGCCCCGGATTCGACGGAGCCGGAGAGCAAGGCCGAGATCGAGGCCGAGATCGAGGCTGAGGCCGAGGCAGTGGAGACCGCTGAGCAGGAGGCTGCGGCAGTGGAGACCGCCGCCGCGCTCGAGACGGAGATCGCGCCCGAGGCCACACCCGCTGCCGAGACCGCGTCCGAGACCGCCGCCGTCGAGGCCGAAGCCCCCGGCGAGGCCGAGCCGGTCCAGGCCGAGGCAGAGGCCGTCGAGACCGAGGCCCCCGCCCAGCCGGAGCCCGCCGCCGAGATCACGCCTGCGCCCGACACGATCCACGAGACGCTCGCGGCCGCCGAAGTCGAGCCGACCGTCGAGGTCGAGCCGACCACCGAAGTCGAGGGAGAGGCCAAGGTCGAGGTCGAGGCAGAGACCAAGGTCGAAGACGAAGCCGAAGCCAAGGTCGAGGCCGAAGAAGAAGCCGAGGTCGCCACCGAGACCACCCCCGCCACCGAGGCGGAGACCACGACCGCCGAGCCCGAGGCCGGAGCAGAAGTCGAGCCCGAGGCCGCCACTGAGGCCGAGGTCGAGGCTCAGGCCGAGGTCGCTCCCGAGACCACCCCCGCCCCCGAGGCGGAGACCGAAGCCGCCCCCGAGGCAGAAGCCGAACCCGAGCCCCTCGCAACCACCGAGCCCGAGCCCGAGGCCGAGGCAGAGGTCGAGCCCGAGGCCGCCACGGACGCAGCTCCCGAGGCCGAGACCCCCGTCGAGCCCGAGCCGGTCAAGGCCGAGGCCGAGCCCACCACCCCCGCCGTGGACACCACGGACACCACCCCCACCCCCGCCGTGGACACCACGGACACCACCACCCCCGCCGGGTCCGCCGTCCCGCTCGCCCGCGTCACGGCCGGCGCACCCGGTCTCGTCGACGCGTACCAGGCCGCCGGGGCCGGGCTGGAGGCCCACGGACTGACCGGGCTGCGCGCCACCGTCTACCTGGTCCTCGACCGCTCCGGCTCGATGCGGCCGTTCTACAAGGACGGCAGTGCCCAGCACCTGGGCGACCGCACCATGGCCCTCGCCGCGCACCTGGACGAGCAGGCCACCGTCCCCGTCGTCTTCTTCTCGACCGAGATCGACGGCACCGGCACGGTCGACCTCACCGCCCACGAGGGCCGGATCGACGAGCTGAACGCGGGCCTGGGCCGCCTCGGCCGCACGAACTACCAGTGCGCCGTCGAAGAGGTCGTCGCGCACTACGAGAAGTCGGGGGCGACCGGCCCGGCCCTGGTGATCTTCCAGACGGACGGCCCGCCGGACGCCAAGCAGCCCGCCAAGCAGGCACTGGCCGAGGCGGCACGGCTGCCGCTGTTCTTCCAGTTCGTCGCGTTCGGTGACCTGGACGCGAAGGGCTTCGACTTCCTGCGGAAGCTGAACGTCCCGAACGCCGGGTTCTTCCACGCGGGCCCGGCCCCCCGCGAGGTCGAGGACACCACGTTCTACCGCGAGGTCCTCGCCGCCCTCCCCGGCTGGCTCGCCGCCCGGGACTGATCCACCGGCAGCCGCACGGTCACGGCGAGGCCGCCCTCCGGGCCCGGCACCGCCGTGACCGTGCCGTCGTGCGCCATGGCGATGGAGCGCACGATCGACAGGCCGAGCCCCGATCCCCGCCCCATCCGGTCCCGGCCCTCGCCCCGCCGGAACGGCTCGAACAGCCCGGGGATGTCCCCGGCATCCACCACGGGCCCGGTGTTGCGCACCACCAACAGCCCCTCGCCGTCGACCGTCGCCAGGGACACGTCGACCGTGCCGTCGGGAACGTTGTACGTGACGGCGTTGGCCAGCAGATTCGCCACCAGCTGGGCGAGCAGCAGCCGGTTCCCCCGTACCGCACACGGCCCGGCGCCGACCTTCACGCCCGGGTGCCGGGCCGCCTCCTCGGCCACCACCTGCGCCAGATCCACCGCTTCCCGCTCGCCCGCCGCGAGCCCGCGCTCGCTGCGGGCCAGGACGAGCAGCCCCTCGATGAGCCGCTCGCTGCGCCGGTTGCTGTCCAGCAGCGTCTGCCGGGTCCGAGCCAGGTCCTCCTGGGACGGGTCGTCCAGCCCGATCTGGATCGCGGCCCGCTGGGTGGCGAGGGGGGTCCGCAGCTCATGGGAGGCGTTGGCGATGAACCGGCGCTGGCTGTCGAACGCCTTCTCCAGCCGGGCCAGCAGCGCGTCGAGCGTGTCGCCGAGCTCCTTCAGTTCGTCGTCGTGCCCGCTGGACGCGATCCGTTCGTGCAGGTTGTGCTCGGAGAGCCGCCGCGCCTTCGCGGTCATCGCGTGGACGGGCCGCAGGACCCGCCCCGCGGTCCACCACCCCACCCCGACCGCGCACGCCGTCATGACCAGCAACGCGGCCACGGACCACATCAGCAGCTGATGACCGGCCGCGTCGCTGACGTGGTCGGTGAGGTCGTAGACGGTGGGCGGCCCCAGCCTGCGCCGGGTGAGGAGAGGGCCGTTCACCGCGTATCCCGGCTGGACGACCGCCGCCGTGCGGGCGATGGCGCGCGCCTGGGAGTCCGTACCCGCGCGGGAGGCGAGGTTGACCGTGGCGAGCAGCGCCGTCCCGAGCACCAGGAACACCCCGCCGTACACCAACGCGATCCGGGTCCGGATCGTGGAGTGCTGCACCCCCGGCACCCGAGGGACGTGCGGAACACGAGGGACGTACGGAACCCGGAGGAAGCGCGGGAACTGGAAGCGCGGGACCCTGAGGAAGCGCGGCGTGCACTTCACAGGGCGTACCCCACGCCCTGCACGGTACGGATCAGGGCCGGCTCCCCGAGCTTCCCGCGCAGCTTGCTCATACAGACCCGGACGGCGCCGGTGAACGGATCGGCGTTGGCGTCCCAGGCCCGCTCCAGCAGCTCCTCCGCGCTGACCGTCCCCCCGTCGGCCTCCAGCAGCAGCTGCAGCACCGAGAACTCCTTCGGCGAGAGGTCCAGCTCCCGGCCCTCCCGGGAAGCGGTGCGCCGTACGGTGTCGAGCCTGATCCCGTGCCGCTCCAGCTGCGGCGGTACGGGGCGGGCGCTGCGCCGCCGGAGCGCCCGTACCCGCGACACCAGCTCGGGGAACTCGAAGGGCTTGCCCAGATAGTCGTCGGCCCCGAGGTCGAGGCCGGCGACCCGGTCCTCCATGGAACCGGCGGCGGTGAGCATCAGAATCCTGGTCCGGGAGCCGGCGGCGACCAGTCTCCGGGCCACGTCGTCGCCGTGCACCCGCGGCAGGTCCCGGTCGAGGACGACCACGTCGTAGTCGTGCAGCCCCAGATAGGCGAGGGCGGCGTCGCCGCTGTAGACCGTGTCGACGGCGAAACCGGCCCGCCGCAGCCCGGTCGCGACCAGTTCCGCCAGGATCTCCTCGTCCTCGGCGACCAGTACCCGCATCGTGATGTCCCCTGCCTCGTGCATGCGTGTCCGCTCCCTCCCAGGATGCGTCCTTGCTACGGGAGGGCGTGTTTCGCAAAGGTCTCCGTGCCCGGGGCCCGGGTTATCGATGTGAGTCGATCTTCTGCGGACCGTTAGGATTTCGACCATGGCGGCCACTGGATCCGAGAAGCAAGGGGGCGACGACGTGAAGAGTTTCTACGTCTCGACCCCCATCTACTACGTCAACGACGCTCCTCACCTGGGCCACGCCTACACGACCGTCGCAGGCGACGTGCTCACCCGCTGGCACCGCCAGCGCGGCGAGAAGGTGTGGTACCTCACCGGCACGGACGAGCACGGTCAGAAGATCATGCGCACGGCCGAGGCGAACAATGTCACACCGCAGGAGTGGTGCGACAAGCTCGTCGAGGAAGCATGGAAGCCCCTCTGGGAGCACCTGAACATCGCGAACGACGACTTCATCCGTACGACGGAGAAGCGTCACACCGACCGGGTGCAGGAGTTCGTGCAGGACCTGTACGACAAGGACCAGATCTACAAGGGCGGGTACGAAGGCCCGTACTGCGTGGGCTGTGAGGAGTACAAGCTCCCCGGCGACCTCATCGAGGCGGAGGACGGCACCAAGCTGTGCCCCGTCCACAAGAAGCCGGTGGAGATCCTCAAGGAGGAGAACTACTTCTTCAAGCTGAGCGAGTACGGTCCGAGGCTGCTGGAGTTCTACGCGAACAACCCGGGCTTCGTCCAGCCCGAGTCCGCCCGCAACGAGGTCGTGAACTTCGTCCGGCAGGGCCTGCAGGACCTCTCCATCTCCCGCTCGACCTTCGACTGGGGCGTCCCGGTGCCGTGGGACGAGAAGCACGTCATCTACGTGTGGGTCGACGCCCTGCTCAACTACGCCAGCGCGGTCGGCTACGGCGCCAACCAGGAGAAGTTCGACGCCACCTTCCCGGCCAATGTGCACCTGGTCGGCAAGGACATCCTCCGCTTCCACGCGGTGATCTGGCCCGCGATGCTGATGGCGCAGGGCCTCCCGCTGCCGGGCCGGGTCGCGGCCAACGGCTGGCTGATGGTCGGCGGCGAGAAGATGTCCAAGTCGAACCTGACCGGCATCAAGCCGCAGGACCTGACCTCGCACTTCGGCGTGGACGCGTACCGCTGGTACTTCCTGCGCGCCATCGCGTTCGGCAGCGACGGCTCGTTCTCCTGGGAGGACTTCTCCGCCCGCTACACCTCAGAGCTCGCCAACGACTACGGCAACCTCGCCTCCCGCGTCGCCGCCATGGTCGGCAAGTACTTCGGCGGGACGCTCCCGGAGGCCACCGCCGCAGGTGACGCCGAGAAGGCGGTCCAGGAAGGACTGGCGCACGCCGTCGCCACGGCCGACGCCAAGATCGGCGAGGAGCTGGACTTCCAGGCGGGCATCCTGGCGATCTTCGACTTCGTGAAGCAGGTCAACGGCTACATCACGGAGCAGGAGCCCTGGAAGGTGGCCAAGGACACCTCCCCCGAGGGCCAGGCCCGCCTGGCGACGATCCTCTACACGGCCGCCGAGTCGCTGCGTGGTGTCGCGGTCCTGCTGAACTCCGTGATGCCGGAGACCTCGCAGAAGCTGTGGGACTCGCTCGGCGCCGAGGCGTCCCTGGGCGCACTGGCCGACCAGCGCATCCAGGACGCGGGCACCTGGGGCCTGCTCCCGGTGGGCTCGACGGTGACGAAGGGTGCGGTGCTGTTCCCCCGCCTGGAGGAGAAGCCGGCCTGAGCGACCGGCTCAGGCACCTGAGTACAGCGAAGGGACGGGACCGCACGGCGGTCCCGTCCCTTCCTCGTGTTCCGGCGCCTGCGGGTCAGCGGACCCAGTTCTTCAGCGGCTCGGTGTCCAGCTCGATGCCCACCGGATCGGGCAGTTCGACGGTCTTGCCGTAGGGCACGGTCACCACCTGCTCGTACCGCACACCGTCGGGCTGCGAGTGCACCTCGACCTCGCAGGTGCCTCGGTCGATCAGCGTACGGGCCTGGCGCCGGGCCCGTACTCCGTTCACCGCTCCAGTCCCTCCGCGTCCCCCATCACGACGACCGGTTTCTTCGCCGGGTCCAGGAGCTGGAGCAGTTCCCTCATCCGGTTCTCGGGCAGCGCGATGCAGCCCTGGGTCGGGCCGTCGTGGTCCACGTGGATCCAGATGCCGCCGCCCCGCTCCCGGCCGAGCGGACGTTGCGGGTCCAGGGGCGAGCCCCCGGGGACCCGGTTGTAGTCGATGGCGATGACGTAGTCGAAGGAACCCGCCAGCGGCTCCCCGTCGAACCCCTCGCCGCCCACCGTGAATGCCGGGTTCTGGCTGTACGGGAGCATCGTTCCTGGTGCGTCGAGCAGGCCGCCCGCGGAGGTCAGTCCGTAGACCCCGGTCGGGGTGCGCAGGTCGTTCTCCCAGTGCTCGTCCGTCCAGCCGTTCAGGCCGTTGCGGGCCGGCCAGCGGTCGGTGACCGCACGCCAGCCCAGGGCGGGGTCGTCGCGGGTGTACAGGACCGCGCTCGACAGGCTGGAGTCGTAGGAGTCACCGGTGACGACGAGGGCCTGGCGGGAGTCCGCCGGGATCTCGACGGTGGTTCTCGGCCCCAGCGCGGGGATCGCGCGGGGGACGGCGCGCGGCGCGCGCGGACCGGGAGCGGCCCGTCCGCCCTCGGCCTGCGGGCCCGCGACGCCCGCACTGCCCGTGGCGGTGGCCCTGGCCGCGTGTGGCCCGACAGCGGCGTCGGAGCCGCTGCCGCAGGCGGTGAGCAGCAGGAGCGTGAGGGCCCAGGTTCCGGCCCGGACTGCGTACGGGGAACGCCGGGCGGCCGGCGTACGGGACACGGGCACGGGAACTCCTGGGCGGTCGTGGGCCGACACGGTGCGGGCGAGCTCCCCGTCACGACTCGTCCCGGTGAGCCCAGTCAACGCCGGGCCGTACGCGCGCGAACCCGCACGAGGGCCATCTGGCGGTATCCCGCGCCCGGCACGCGCACCGCAAAGGGTCCGGCCCCCTGCCGCGGGGGCAGGGGGCCGGACCCTTCGTCCGAGAAGTGGCGCAGTAGACCGTGAGGACCGGTCAGAGATCCGTTCCGTCGTGGGTCTCGTCCGGGTCGACGCCCATCGTGATCGAGGCGACGACACCGCGCGCCATGTGGTGCTTGCGGTACGAGAGCTTCAGCAGCCCGCCCGTGACACCGCTCTGGTCGTAAATGGTGTCCTCGGTGAGGGTGGTACGGGTGGTGGTGCTGGTCGAGTACGGCTCGATCTTCGCCGAGTCGAGGACCGCCGACTCCGCGAAGAAGAACTGTCCGGTGTGGCAGGTGTGGCCGCCCTCGTACCCGGCGTCGGTCAGCTTCCCGCCGACGTGCACCTTGGTGTGGATGTGCACACAGCGCCCCTGGTACCAGCCCGGGAAGATTGTCTTGAACTCCACGTACCCGTGCTTGTCGGTGAGCTGGGTACCCCTCAGGTAGCGCTCGTCGTCGGTCGGCTCGCTGTGGCCACCGCCGCCGCCTCCGGGCCCGCCCGACGGGGGCTCACCCGTGGGTGCGTCGGTGGGGACGCCGGTGGGCGCGTCGGTGGGCATGCCACTGGGGGGCGTGCCGTCGCCGGGGCCTCCGGGGCCGCCAGGGCCGCCGGTGCTCGCCGCCTCGTAACCCGAGTAGATCCCCAGGGCGTCGCAGTGCCAGATGTCGACGGCGGCGTGGGCGAGCGGCTTGCAGCTGTCGGAGTCGATCACCTTGAGCCGGAGGGTCAGGGGGATGCCCTCCTTGTCCTCGGTGATGTCCTTACGGATCTTGTCCGCGTCGATGTAGTACGGCCCCTCGGTGGTCTCCGAGGTGAGCCGGTAGCACTCCTCGCCCTTCTTCCCTCCGGACTTCTTCCCGCGGGCCGCCTTGGCCGGGTCCTCGTCGGCGGATGCGGTGGCAACGGCGCCTGCCCCGATCCCGGCGGCGACGACCGTCGCACCTGAGGCGATCACCATCCTTCGACGCGTCATGTCCTTCTTGTGCGCGGGCTCTTGAGTGTCTGTCATGAATGCTGAATCTAGGGAGGGGAACTGGGAGCGGCGTAGGTGCGGGCTGTGCGTTGCTGTGAGGAATCCGGCCACTCGCGCCTGCCCCGCCGCACACGGCGAACAGCCCCCGGCGAAGGGCGCCGGGGGCTGTTTCACGTGGAACCGGGAGAGGAGCGGGCGGCTACTTCTCCGTCTTGTCCTTGGCCGCGGCCGCGGGCTTGCGCAGCTGGATGTTCAGCTCACGCAGCCGGGACTCGTCCAGCTCCGTCGGGGCGCCCATCATCAGGTCCTGGGCGTTGCCGTTGAGCGGGAAGGCGATCGTCTCGCGGATGTTGGGCTCGTCGGCCAGCAGCATCACGATGCGGTCGACGCCCGGGGCGATGCCGCCGTGCGGCGGGGCGCCGAGGCGGAAGGCGCGGAGCATGCCCGCGAACTCGTGCTCGACGGTCTCGCGGTCGTAGCCGGCGATCTCGAAGGCCTTGAGCATCACGTCGGGCTCGTGGTTACGGATGGCACCGGAGGACAGCTCGATGCCGTTGCAGACGATGTCGTACTGCCAGGCGAGGATGTCGAGCGGGTCCTTCTCCTCCAGGTCCTTCATGCCGCCCTGCGGCATCGAGAAGGGGTTGTGGGAGAAGTCGATCTTTCCGGTGTCCTCGTCCTTCTCGTACATCGGGAAGTCGACGACCCAGCAGAACCGGAAGACGCCCTCCTCGAAGTGGCCGGAACGCTTGGCGGCCTCGACGCGGACAGCGGACATGATCTTGGAGACCTCGTCGAACTCGCCCGCGCCGAAGAAGACCGCGTGGCCCGGGACGAGGGAGAGACGCTCGGTGAGGGTCTTGACGTCGGTCTCGGTGAGGAACTTGGCGATCGGGCCGGTGAGGCCGCCGTCCTCGCCGACCCGGACCCAGGCCAGGCCCTTGGCGCCGTGCTGGACGGCGTAGTCGCCCAGGCCGTCGAAGAACTTCCGGGACTGGCCCGCGGTGTCCGGGACCGGCAGGGCGCGCACGTGCTTGCCAGCGAAGGCCTTGAACTCCGAGTCGGCGAAGACGTCGGAGATGTCGACCAGTTCCAGCTGGGCGCGGAGGTCCGGCTTGTCGTTGCCGTACTTCAGCATCGACTCGCGGAACGGAATGCGCGGGAACGGCGAGGTGACGTGGCGGCCGTTGCCGAACTCCTCGAAGAGCTCGGTCATCAGCTTCTCGATCGGCTGGAAGACGTCCTCCTGCTCGACGAACGACATCTCGACGTCGAGCTGGTAGAACTCACCGGGCGAACGGTCGGCGCGGGCGTCCTCGTCGCGGAAGCACGGCGCGATCTGGAAGTAGCGGTCGAAGCCGGAGATCATCAGCAGCTGCTTGAACTGCTGCGGGGCCTGCGGCAGGGCGTAGAACTTGCCCGGGTTCAGGCGGGACGGGACGACGAAGTCACGGGCGCCCTCGGGGGACGTCGCGGTGAGGATCGGGGTCGCCATCTCGTTGAAGCCGAGGGCCACCATCTTGGAGCGGATGGAGGCGATGACGGCCGAGCGCAGCATGATGTTGCGGTGCATGCGCTCACGGCGCAGGTCGAGGAAGCGGTACTCCAGGCGCCGCTCCTCGTTGACCCCGTCCTCGGCGTTGATCGTGAAGGGCAGCGGGGCGGCCTCGCCCAGCACCTCGACCTCGCCGACCTCGATCTCGATCTCGCCGGTGGCGAGGTCCGGGTTGACGTTGTCTGCGCCGCGCGCGGAGACCTTGCCGTCGATCCGTACGACGGTCTCCTTGGTGAGCTTCGCGAGGGCCTCGTTGCCGGGGGTGCCGGGACGGGCGACGAGCTGCACCAGACCGTAGTGGTCGCGCAGATCGATGAAGAGGATGCCGCCCAGGTCTCGGCGATTGTGCAGCCAGCCACTGAGCCGGACGTCGGTGCCGACGTCAGAGGCGCGGAGCTCGCCGCAGGTGTGGGACCTGTACCGATGCATTCTCGTTCATCCAGTCTTCGCGGTTCGGGGCGGAATCAACCCCACCAGGCTACCGCCCGGACCCGCACCCATTCATTGACATTGACATTTCAAGATCATTCACCGGGTGCCGGCCCGCCATCGGCCGCCCCTGACCGGGCCCGGGGATGGCGCCACACAGCGGCATCGGGCGACTCATGGTGACATC
Source organism: Streptomyces sp. NPDC052052 (assembly GCF_040680455.1). Classification (NCBI taxonomy): domain Bacteria; kingdom Bacillati; phylum Actinomycetota; class Actinomycetes; order Kitasatosporales; family Streptomycetaceae; genus Streptomyces; species Streptomyces sp. NPDC052052. Next base: position 111,027 of record NZ_JBFAWU010000012.1, read on the forward strand.
AAACGACTCACAGTGGCACCAAAAGAGCAGATCTTCATAAAGTGGGGCAATGCTCACCAAGGACATCCTGGCCGCGACCGCGACCGGCCTGTGGCGCTGGGACACCGGAGCCGGGACCGTCACGCTGGACGCGGAGACGGCCCGGCTGCTGGAGCTGCCCGCCACCGCGGGTGTCCTGCGCGAGTCCGTGGTGCGGTCCCGTTTCCATCCCGTCGACTGGAACGAGATCACCTGGGTGACCGATCTCGCCGTCGCCGAGGGCACCCTCGCCGAGGCCCGGCTGCGGGTCGTGGACGAGAGCGGCCGGGTGCTGCGTACCGTACGCAGCCGTTCCAAGCCGTTCCCGCCCGAGGAACCGGGCAGCACCGCCTACGTGGTGCTCGGCACCCTCCAGGAGGTCGCCGAACCGCAGCCCGGCATCACCGAGGCACACACCCCCCTCACCGGGGACTGGCGTCGCTCCCGGGAGGCCTTCCTGCTGGACGCGGGCCGGGCGCTGGCCGAGGCCCGGTCGACCGAGGAGGTGCTGCGGGTCGCCGCCTCGCTCTCCATGCCCGGGTTCTCGCCGGACGGCCTGGCGGTCTTCGGCGTCGCGGGCGACCGGCTGACCATCGTCGGCCACCACGGGCACAGCCCGAGCGACGACGGCCCGTTCGCCGGAATGCCGCTGGAGACCGACTACCCGGCCGCCGAGGTCATACGGACCGGACGGGCGATCTACCTGCCCTCGCCCGAGGACTACCGGAACCGCTTCCCGGGCACCTGGTCGCTCGCCCGCCCCTTCGGACGCCGCTCCTGGGCCTTCCTCCCCCTGATCGCGGCCGGGCGGACGATGGGCGCCTGGATGGCGGGGTTCCGGCACCCGGTGGCGTTCTCGCCGGACGAGCGTTCCGTGCTGACGACGGTGGCCCGGATGCTCGCCCAGGCGCTGACCCGGGCCGGGGCCGCGGAGACCGAGCGGGAGCTCTCGCTGGGGCTGCAGCGCTCGATGATGCCGTCCCTCGGCCCCGGCATCCCGGGGATGACCCTCGCCGCCCGTTACATCCCGACCGGCGGCGGGCTGGAGATCGGCGGCGACTGGTACGACACGATCCCGCTCCCCAACGGCCGCGTGGCCCTCGTCATCGGCGACGTCCAGGGCCACGACGTGCGGGCCGCCGGGCTGATGGGGCAGTTGCGGATCGCCCTGCGCGCGTACGCCTCCGAGGGGCACCGCCCCGATGCGGTGCTCTCCCGCGCCTCCCGGTTCCTCTACGGGCTGACCGACGCGAACCAGGACGGGGAGGGGGTGAAGAACGGGCCGCGCTTCGCGACCTGCCTCTACGCGGAGGTCGACCCGGAGACCGGCGTCCTCGACATCGCACGGGCCGGACACCCCGATCCGGCGATGATGACCGCCGACGGGACCGCGGTGATCCACCGGACCGAGGGCGGGCTGCCGCTGGGCATCGAGGCGGATGCCGACTACCCGACGACCCGGCTCACCCTGGAGGCCGGAGAGACGATGATGCTCTGCACGGACGGGCTGATCGAGACCGGCGGCCACGACCTGTCCACCGGCTGGACCCGGCTGCGGCCGGTCCTGGAGGGCGACTCCCGCGATCTGGAGCAGCTCGCCGACGCCCTCGTCCAGGCCGTGCACGGACCACCGTCGCACCACACGACCGGACCGCTGTCGGACCGCCGGGAGGACGACATCGCGGTCCTGCTGCTGCGGCGCGACGGCGGGGCCTCGCGGAACAGGGCGCCGCGGCGCACCGCGCTGACCATCGCGCAGGCCGAGCCGGAACGGATCGCGACGGCCCGGCAGCAGCTGCGGGACCTGCTGCACGACTGGGCGGATCCGGAACAGGTCGACGCCGCGGTGCTGATGACCTCCGAGATGGCGGCCAACGTTCTCCTCCACACGGACGGGGACGCGCTGATGGTCGCCCTGGCGACGGGGCATCACGGTGCCCGGCGGCTGCGGGTGGAGGTGGCCGACGGCAGCGACGAACTGCCGCACCGGCGGCGGCCCGGGGAGATGGCCTCCAGCGGACGGGGGCTGGTGCTGATGGAGATGCTCGCCGATGCCTGGGGCGTGGAACCACAGGGTCCGGGCAAGGCGATCTGGTTCGAGCTGAACGAGTCGGAGCCGGGGCCGGACGACGGGCGGTGAGCCGAGGACGGGCGACGCGCGGTGAGCCGGGCCGCGCCCGTCCGGGGCCGCGGACCGGTCCGCCCCGGGACGTCGCCTCAGGGGCCGGCGCGCCTGTCCCGCTCCGCGCGCAGTTCGCCGATGATGCCGAACGCCGCCGCGCACACCGGTACCGCGAGCAGCATGCCCAGCAGACCCGCCACACCGGCACCCGCGGTGAGCGCGATCATGATCGTCGCGGGGTGCATCTGGACCGTACGGCTCTGGATCACCGGCTGGAGGACATGACCCTCCAGCACCTGTACGGCGAGGACGACCCCCAGCGCCCACAGCGCGATCACGAATCCCCGGTCGGCGAGCGCGACCAGGACCGCGACCGTGCCGGAGACGAACGCCCCCAGGTAGGGAATGTAGGCGCCGACGAAGACCAGCGCGCCGAGCCCCACCGCGCCGGGCACGCGCAGGATCAGCAGTCCGACGGTGATGCAGACGGCATCGATCAGCGCGATGAACGTGGTGCCGCGCATGAAGCCCTCGACGGCTTCGAAGGCCCGCCGCCCCATGGCCTCGACCAGGTCCCCGGTGCCGCGCGGGGCGATCGCGTGGGCGAGACCGGCGGCCTTGTCCGAGTCGCGCAGGAAGAAGAAGGTCAGCAGGAACGCGAGAACGGCGGTCGCGATCAGCGAGCCGATCAGGCTGATCCCCGAGAGCAGCCCGCCCGCGGCGCTCGCGCCGAACTTCCCCAGGAGTTGCTGGGCGTTGGCGGCCAGGCTGTTCACATCGGTGTTCCGGCGGATCCCGAAGTGGTCGACGACCCACTGCGCGGTGTCCTTCAGCGACCTGAGGATCTGGTCGCCGGAGTCGGCGAGCGCAGTGACGACGATGTATCCGGCGCCGCCCGCCACCGCGAAGAGCAGGGCGCAGGTGAGCCCCGCGGCCAGCGAGCGGTTCATCCCGCGGCCGGTCATCCGACGGTGCACCGGACCGAGCAGCGCGGTACCGAGCAGCGCCAGCAGAACCGGGGTGACCGCGGTCTTGAAGACGATGCACAGCCAGACGACGATCGCGCCGACACCGGCGACGAGGAGCACGACACCGCACCAGGCGGCGGTGCGCCGCGCGCCGTCGGGCAGGAGGGGCTCGGGGGTCTGCACCCTCCCACCCGACCACGCCGCGGTGGTGATGTCCCGCTTGCGCCGCCGGACGAGTGACGGGGTGTCACCGCCCGGCGGCGGGTCTCACATTCCGTGGACGGCGGGCACCGTGCCGAGGCGGCCGGCCTGGAAGTCCTCGAAGGCCTGCTTCAGTTCGGCCTGGCTGTTCATCACGAACGGCCCGTAGTGCGCCATCGGCTCACGGATCGGACGGCCGCCGAGCAGCACCACCTCCAGGTCCGGGGTGTGGCCGTCCTGCTTCTCGTCCGCGCGCACGGTCAGCGAGGAACCGGCACCGAACACCGCGGTCTGCCCCATGTGGACGGGACGGCGCTCGACGCCCGCGGTACCGCGACCGGCGAGCACGTACGCGAGTCCGTTGAAGTCCTCGCGCCACGGCAGGGTCACCTCGGCACCGGGCCGGACGGTGGCGTGGATCATCGTGATCGGGGTGTGGGTGATGCCGGGCCCCTCGTGCCCGTCGAGCTCACCGGCGATGACCCGGAGCAGCGCGCCGCCGTCCGGGGAGGCGAGGAGCTGGACCTGGCCGCCGCGGATGTCCTGGTACTTGGGGGCCATCATCTTGTCCTTGGCCGGCAGGTTCACCCACAGCTGGAGGCCGTGGAAGACACCACCGGAGACGACCAGCGCCTCCGGCGGCGCCTCGATGTGCAGCAGGCCGGAGCCGGCGGTCATCCACTGGGTGTCGCCGTTGGTGATGGTGCCGCCACCGCCGTGCGAGTCCTGGTGGTCGAAGGTCCCGTCGATGATGTAGGTGACGGTCTCGAAGCCGCGGTGCGGATGCCAGGGCGTCCCTTTTGCCTCACCAGGCTGATACTCCACCTCACCCATCTGGTCCATCATGATGAACGGGTCGAGGTGCCGGTAGTTGATCCCGGCGAACGCACGGCGCACCGGGAAGCCCTCGCCCTCGAATCCGCTCGGGGCCGTGGTGACGGTGAGCACGGGACGGGCCGTGGCGTCGCCCGGGGCGGCGACCTTGGGCAGGGTCAGCGGGTTTTCGACGGTCACTGCAGGCATGGGAGCCACCTCCGGGGTTGTCCTGAGCTCAATTTAGTTGAACGGTGAACATCTTGCAAGGCGTGCCGTATTCCCGCGCCGGCCGGACCGCAGGACCCCCGCACCGCCCGGCGCATACAGAAGGGGTCCGCACCGAGCGGTACGGACCCCTTCCGGAAACCTGCGACGTCAGCCGTAGACGCGTCAGCCGTACATACGGCGCATCGCGAAGTCGACCATCTGCTCCACGGCCTTGGCGTCGAAGACCATGCGGTGCTCGCCCTCCATGTCGAGGACGAAGCCGTAGCCGGTCGGCAGGAGATCGATCACCTCGGCCCCGGTGATCACGAAGTACTTGGACTCCTTGCCCGCGTACAGCCGCAGCTCCTTGAGCGTGGTGAACATCGGGATCACCGGCTGCTGGGTGTTGTGCAGCGCGAGGAATCCGGGATTGTCGCCGCGCGGGCAGTAGACCTTCGACGTCGCGAAGATCTGCTGGAAGTCCTCGGCGGAGAGCGAGCCGGTGGTGAAGGCCCGTACCGCGTCCCCGAGAGACGGCGGCGAGGGCTCGGGATACAGCGGCTGCTCGCCGTAGCCGCCACCCATCTGCTGATGTGCGCCCGGGTTCTGGTCGTAGCCGTACATGCCGCAAAGAGTAATCGGACACATCAGGCCGTTGAGGGGTTGCGTCTTATTACTGACGGGTAGCATCATCGGAGAGGTCAGCTGATATGCGCACCGCCAGCTCGTCGCCCGCCCGGCGCTCGCTCCCCACCGGGGCGCTGCATGCCACTGCTATGGATTACGGAGCCTTCCCATGGGGCACTACAAGTCGAATCTCCGCGACATCGAGTTCAACCTCTTCGAGGTCCTCGGGCGCGACAAGACGTACGGCACCGGCCCGTTCGCCGAGATGGACGTCGAGACGGCGAAGAGCATCCTCGACGAGGTCGCCCGCCTCGCGGAGAACGAGCTGGCCGATTCCTACTCCGACGCCGACCGCAACCCGCCGGTCTTCGACCCGGAGACCAACACCGCGCCGGTCCCGGAGTCCTTCAAGAAGTCGTACCGGGCCTTCATGGAGTCCGAGTACTGGCGTCTGGGCCTGCCCGAGGAGATCGGCGGCACCACCTCCCCGCGCTCCCTGATCTGGTCCTACGCGGAGCTGCTGCTCGGCTCGAACCCGGCCATCTGGATGTACTCCTCCGGCCCGGCGTTCGCCGGCATCCTCTTCGAAGAGGGCAACGAGGCGCAGAAGAAGATCGCCGAGATCGCCGTCGAGAAGCAGTGGGGCTCGACGATGGTGCTGACCGAGCCGGACGCGGGCTCGGACGTCGGCGCCGGCCGCACGAAGGCCGTCGAGCAGGAGGACGGCTCCTGGCACATCGAGGGTGTGAAGCGCTTCATCACCTCGGGCGAGCACGACATGTCCGAGAACATCATCCACTACGTGCTGGCCCGCCCCGAGGGCGCAGGACCCGGCACCAAGGGCCTCTCGCTCTTCATGGTCCCGAAGTTCCACTTCGACTGGACCACCGGCGAGCTGGGCGAGCGCAACGGCGTCTACGCGACGAACGTCGAGCACAAGATGGGCCTCAAGGCCTCCAACACCTGCGAGATGACGTTCGGCGACCAGCACCCCGCCAAGGGCTGGCTGATCGGCGACAAGCACGACGGCATCCGCCAGATGTTCCGCATCATCGAGTTCGCCCGCATGATGGTCGGCACGAAGGCCATCGCGACCCTGTCGACCGGCTACCTGAACGCGCTGGAGTACGCCAAGGAGCGCGTCCAGGGCACCGACCTGTCGCAGTTCATGGACAAGACCGCCCCCAAGGTCACCATCACGCACCACCCCGACGTGCGCCGCTCGCTCATGACGCAGAAGGCGTACGCCGAGGGCATGCGCTCCCTCGTGCTGTACACCGCCTCCGTCCAGGACGCGATCCAGGAGAAGGAGGCCGCGGGCGAGGACGCCAAGGCGCTGCACGGCCTCAACGACCTGCTGCTCCCGATCGTGAAGGGCTACGGCTCCGAGAAGTCCTACGAGCAGCTGGCGCAGTCGCTCCAGACGTTCGGCGGCTCCGGGTACCTCCAGGAGTACCCGATCGAGCAGTACATCCGTGACGCCAAGATCGACACCCTGTACGAGGGCACGACGGCGATCCAGGGCCAGGACTTCTTCTTCCGGAAGATCGTCCGCGACCAGGGCGCCTCGCTGAACGCCCTCTCCGAGGAGATCAAGAAGTTCCTCGCGGGCGCCCAGGGCAACGAGGAGCTGTCCGGTGCGCTGGACTCGCTCGCCAAGGCGGCCGTGGACCTGGAGGCGATCGTCGGCACGATGATCAACGACCTCACCGCGACCGGCGAGGACATCAAGAACATGTACAAGGTCGGCCTCAACACCACTCGCCTGCTGCTGGCCTCCGGCGATGTCGTCGTCGGTTACCTGCTGCTCAAGGGCGCGCTGGTGGCGGCCGAGAAGCTGCCGACCGCCGCCGCGAAGGACGTCGCCTTCTACCAGGGCAAGATCGCCGCCGCGAAGTTCTTCGCCGCGAACGTCCTGCCCGGCGTCTCCACCGAGCGCGCGCTCGCGGAGTCCGTCGACAACGCGCTGATGGAGCTGGACGAGGCCGCGTTCTAGCGTCGGGCCCCGCTCACGAGCGTCAACCAGCACCGCCACCCGGACACGCTTTCGGGTGGCGGTGCTGTCGTATCAGCCGGGTACGCCGGCTGCGGGGCCCAGGATCCCGGTCATGGGAGGAACCATGGACGCCGAGCCACTGCCCGGGGCGTCGCAGCCACGGCGCGAGACATCCACGTGGCCGGTCCCGCCGCCGGACGGCTACACCGTGGACGACTTCTTCACGCTTGACGACCTCCCGCCGCACACAGAGCTGATCGACGGGAGCCTGGTTTTCGCGAGTCCGCAGCGCAAGTTCCACACGCTGGCGATGTATCTGCTGGAGCAGGGGCTGCGCAGCCACGTTCCGGAAGATCTGCGCGTCCGCCGTGAAATGGCCGTGGTGCTCGGCAAGCGGAACGCCCCGGAGCCCGACCTGGTTGTGGTGCGGGAAGAAGGCGCGGTGAACCAGCGGCAGACGCGCTACGACGCCGCCGACGTCCTGCTCGCCGTCGAAGTGGTGTCCCCCGACTCCGAGGCTCGGGACCGCGACACCAAGCCGCACAAGTACGCGGGCGCAGGCATCGAGCACTTCTGGCTCGTGGAAATGGCCGGCGAGAACGACCGGCCCGTGGTCTGGACATACACACTCGACCCGATCAACAGGACCTACGTCTCCACCGGCGTCCACCACGACCGGCTGAAGCTCTCCGCCCCGTACGACATCGACATCGACCTGACCGCGATCGACCACCTGTAGGCCGGCCCCGTTCGTCCCCGGCCTCCGGCCCCACCAGGCACGGGCCGTCGGTGAAGGTGCCCGGCCCGGTCTCGTTACAGTGAAGAACATGAGTTCCTCCCCCCGCTTCGACCGCGGTCACACCGACGACCTGATGACCTTCCTGATGGCCTCCCCCTCCCCGTACCACGCCGTGGCCACCGCCGCCGAACGACTGGAGAAGGCGGGGTTCCGGCAGGTCGAGGAGACCGCGGCCTGGGATGGCAGCAGCGGTGGGAAGTACGTCCTGCGCGGCGGTGCGATCGTGGCCTGGTACGTCCCCCAGGGCGCTGCGGCACACACTCCGTTCCGGATCGTCGGGGCGCACACCGACTCGCCGAACCTCCGGGTCAAGCCGCTGCCCGACACCGGGGCGTACGGCTGGCGCCAGGTCGCCGTGGAGATCTACGGCGGGACGCTCCTCAACACCTGGCTCGACCGGGACCTCGGTCTCGCCGGCCGGATCTCACTGCGTGACGGCACGCACCGGCTGGTCAACATCGACCGGCCGCTGCTGCGCGTCCCGCAACTGGCGGTGCACCTCGACCGGTCGGCCAACCCCGACGGCCTGAAGCTGGACCGGCAGAAGCACATGCAGCCGATCTGGGGGCTCGGGGACGTCGAGGAGGGCGACCTGATCCGCTTCGTCGCCGAGGAGGCGGGCGTCGACGCCGAGGACGTGACCGGCTGGGACCTGATGCCGCACCCCGTCGAGCCGCCCGCCTACCTGGGCCGCGACCGCGAGCTGCTGGCCGGGCCCCGGATGGACAACCTGCTCTCCGTGCACGCGGCGGCCGCCGCGCTCGCCGCCGTCGCCGGGCAGCCGGACGACGAGCTGCCGTACATCCCGGTGATGGCCGCCTTCGACCACGAGGAGAACGGCTCGCAGTCCGACACCGGAGCCGACGGCCCGCTGCTCGGCACGGTCCTGGAACGCTCGGTGTTCTCCCGCGGCGGTACGTACGAGGACCGCGCCCGCGCCCTCGCCGGGTCCGTCTGCCTCTCCTCCGACACCGGTCACGCGGTCCACCCCAACTACGCCGAGCGCCACGACCCGACCCATCACCCCGTGGTCAACGGCGGCCCGATCCTCAAGGTCAACGTCAATATGCGGTACGCGACCGACGGCAGCGGCCGGGCCGTGTTCGCCGAGGCGTGCCGGAAGGCGGACGTGCCGTGGCAGACGTTCGTCTCCAACAACTCGATGCCCTGCGGCACCACGATCGGCCCGATCACCGCCGCCCGGCACGGCATCCGGACCGTGGACATCGGCGCCGCGATCCTCTCCATGCACAGCGCCCGTGAACTGTGCGGCGCCGACGACCCGTACCTGCTGGCCAACGCGATGACGGCGTTCCTGATGGGCTGAGCCCGCGCGTCCCGGCCCCGGCCGGCGCAGGCCCGTTTCTGGGCCCGCCCCGGCCGGCCCGGGACCCTTCGCCTCCACCCCAACACCCCCGATATCCTGGGACTTTGCCGGTGCCCCGGACCTCCGGTGCACCCCGCCCGGAAGGGGAGCCGTACGTGGAGTTCCGGCTGCTCGGCACCGTCTCCGTCGATACCCGCACCGGTCCGCTGCCACTCGGTCCCGCCAAACGCCGCAGCCTGCTCGCCGCGCTGCTGCTGGCCGCCAACACCCCTGTCTCCATCGCTCGGTTGACCCATTGCCTGTGGGACGACACGCCACCGCTGCACGCCCGCAGCGTCATCCAGGGGCATGTGTCCCGGCTGCGTGCCCTCCTGGTGGGTGCGGACGCGGAGACGTACGGGGTGGAGCTGGTCACGCTCGGCAACGCCTACGTGCTGCGGGCACCGGAAACCCTGCTGGACTCACAACGGTTCGAAGAACTGCTGGTACTCGCGCGGGAGCAACGCAGCCACGCCGACACCGCATTGATGCTCGAGGAGGCGCTGTCCCTGTGGCAGGGACCGGCGCTCAACGGCGCGTTCACCGGCCGGCCCCTCCAGGACGCCGCGCACTCGCTGGAGGAGTCGCGGCTGGCGGCGGTCGAACAACTGGCCCTCGCCTATGGGGCCTTGGGGGAGCACAGCCGGTCAGCGGCGGCACTCCGGGCGGAAGCGGTCGCGCATCCGATGCGGGAGTCACTGGTGGCGGCCCTGATGACGGCGCTGTACCGGGCAGGCCGTCAGTCGGAGGCGCTGAACTGGTTCCACCGTACGAGACAGCTTCTCGCCGACGAGCTGGGAATCGACCCGGGACACGAACTCGCCGATGCGTACGCGCTGATCCTGCGCGGCGGCCCCGGGCCGGAGGTCCGGACCGAACCGGCCGACCAAGCGGACGGCGTGGCCGAAGGTGGAGACCGTACGGAAACCGCCCCCGGCCCGGCACCCTCCCGCCGCGTCGCCCCGCCGCTCGCCGTCGGTGATCCGCACCCCGCCGATCTGCTGCCCCGCGCGCCCCGCGGCTTCCACGGACGGGTCGCCGAACTGGCCGCGCTCAGCCGGGCCGCGGCCGGTGAGGCGCCCATCTGCCTGGTCACCGGACCTGCCGGGGTCGGAAAGACCGCATTGGCCCTCCGGTGGGCACACCGCAATTCCGCCGCTTTTCCGGACGGTCGGCTCTTCGCCGATCTGCGCGGATTCAGCGACACGGGTGAGCCCACACCCATCGAGGTGCTGCGTGAGTTCCTGCTGGCACTCGGCGTCGCACCGCGCCGCGTCCCGGAGTCCGTCGCCGGCGCAGCGGCGCTCTTCCGGTCCCTCACCGACCGGCGCCGGCTGCTCGTCGTCCTCGACAACGCACGCGACTCCTCCGCGGTCAGGCCGCTGCTGCCCGGGGGCACCGACTGCGTCACGCTGGTCACCAGCCGACACCGGCTGGAAGGCCTCATCGCCTCGGACGCGGCCCGTCCCGTCCCGCTCGACGTACTCGACCCCCAGGACGGCACGGCCCTGCTGGCCGGTGTCCTCGGTGAGGAGCGGCTCCTCGCCGAACCCGTGGCGGCCCGGCGGCTGGCCACGCTCTGCGGCGGCCTGCCGCTCGCGCTGCGCGTCACGGCGGCCCGGCTGGCGGGACGTCCGCAGCGGACATTGGCCGGGCTGGCCGACGAACTGGCCGACGAACGCAGTCGGCTGACGTATCTCGACGTGGACGACACCGGAGTCTCGGCCGCACTGCGGCTGACCGTGCAGCAGCTGCCGCCGGACGCCGTGCACCAGCTCGCCCGGCTCGGACACCACCCCGGCAGCCGCTTCGACCCGTACACGGCCGCCGCACTGGCCGGCACGGACCCGGTCGTCGCCTCGGCCGCCCTGGAGCGACTCGCCACCGCCCACCTCGTCACCCAGACGGCGCCCGGATGCTGGGGGCTGCACGATCTCGTGCGCCTCTATGCCCGGGGGCTGGACCCCGCGTCCGGGACCGAGGCACTCGTCGGCGTTCTCGACCACTACATCGCCACCGCGCTCGCCGCCGCCGACACGGCCGAGCCCGGCGGTGAGCCCTGCTTCGTGCTGCCCGACGGCTTCCGCCGTCCCGCCGCCACGCGGGACTTCACCGACCGGACGGCGGCGATGGGCTGGCTCGCCGCCGAGCGCGACGACTTGGCCCTGGCCGCCGCCGCGGCCCGGGCCGCCGGGCTCGACGACCGGGCCTGGCGGATCATCCTGCTCCAGTGGCCGCAGGTGGTGTGGCGGGTCCGGGACGGCTGGGCCCCGCTGCTGGAACTGGCACTGGACTCCGCCCGCGCCGAGAACGATCCGTACGCCGAGTCCCGGGTGATCAATCTGCTGGGACGGGTGCTGGCCGAGGAGGGCAGGGCCGCCGAGGCCGTCCCCCTGCTGGAGCGCTCGCCCGGCCTGGCCCGGCAGGCCGGTGACCGGCTCGGTGAGGCGACCGCACTGATCAGCCTGGCCGTCGTCCAGGCCCAGGAGGGCGGGCTCGACACCGCGCAGGAAGGCTGCGAACGCGCCGTCGTCCTGGCGCGCGAGGAAGGCGACGCACACACGGAGGTGCTGGCCCTCCAGCACCTCGCCCGGGTGCAGCTCACCGCCGGCCGCCCGCGGGAGGCCCTCCGCTCCGCCCGGACCGCGCTCGACCTCGGGCCCGAGCACGAGGCGGCCGCACGCCGGGTGCTGCTGCTGACTGTCAGCGGCGAGGCCCGTCTGGCGCTCGGCGAGGAGGACGAGGGCATCCGGCTGCTGGACCTGGCGGCCGAGGAGGCGGAGGCGGCCGGGTACGACGAGGGCGCGGTCCGGGCCTTCGAAGCACTGTTGCGGGTCACCGTACGGACGGAGTACCGCACACGGCACGAAGAGGCGGTCCGGCGACTCACCGACGGCAACAGCTGAGCCCGCGTCCCCGCGCGCGTTCCCACTGGTCGGGTGGACGGGCGTGGCGGCGAAAGGACCCACAAGGACCCACACAGACACCTGTGGAGACGCCCGTGCGAGCCCTGTGGAGAGCCGGGCCCGCGAAGCACGGCCGGGAACGTCAGCAGGACATCAGCGGGACGTCATCGGGACATGAGCGGCGGACCCCAGACTCATGGATGTCAGCACGTCAGAGGCGCTCGCCACCTGACCGGGGCGTCCGCTCCCACATCTCACTCGCCACACTCGGGGGAAAATCCATGAGCACCTTCCGCAACCGCTCCGTCGTCCTCGCCGCCGCGACCACCGCCGTGCTCGCCCTGGCCCTCACCGCCTGCGACGGCGACAGCACCGGCACGAAGTCCGCCGGCCCGGCGAGCGACGCCGCAACGGCTGCCGCCTCGGCGGAAGCCTCCCAGCCCGCCACCGACGCGAAGGCCGACGGCTCCGCGCAGAACACCGGAGCCACGAAGACGGGCACCTCGAAGACCGGCACGTCCGACGGCAGCACCAGGACGGGCGGGGACACCAGTGACAGCTACGCCTACAAGCACCCGTGCAAGAGCGGGGACCTGTCGGTGCGCGTGTACCCCCGCGAGGGTTCGGCCACCCAGCACGTGATCGAGGTCAACAACGTCGGCGCGAACTCCTGCGGCCTGAGCTACTTCCCGCAGGTCAGCCTGGGCGCCGCGAAGGCCTCGGACCACAGCGGGGACGTCCGGCCTGCGGTTCCCGGCGGCCTGGGCGGCGCACCGGCCTACCCGGTCAAGCCGAAGACGGCAGCCATCGCGGTGATCGACCTCAACCCGAAGGGCGGCGAGGGCGTGACCTGGATCAACGAGATGAACGTTCTCGCCGACGGCGACCACATGGCCAACGCGGACACGCAGAACTTCGAACTCGGCCCCGCGGTGAAGGTGCTCGACCCGAAGCTGGGCCTGTACGAGAGCACGGTTGCCGCCGCGGTGGACTCCATGAAGCAGGCGGCCACCTCCTGACCTGCTGAGCCAGGCGGTACGCCGTGCCCCGCGGGGCACGGCCCCTCCCCGCACCCGGTACAGAAGCCTTTCCGTGTCCGGGGCTCCGCGCGCCGTCAGGCCTGCTCGTCCATCCCCGCCAGCACCAGCGGCAACCGGGGCGTTCCCCCCGCGGTCACGCGGACGGGGACGCCCCAGTCCTGCTGGTGGACATGGCAGGCCGGGTACTCGTTCGCCGGGTCGTCGTCGCAGGACGCCGCCATCGCGGAGACGTGCAGGACGCCCTCGGTGACGCCGTCGGCCAGAACCAGGTCGCGAAACAGGTCGGTGCCCGGACCGGATCCCTCCGCCAGCAGCTCGGGCGGGGTCGCCGAGACCAGCAGCCGGGTCGAGGGACCGTACCGGGTGTCCAGCTTCTGCCCGGCGGGGGCCTGGAAGACCACATCGAGCCGGAGCGTTCCCGGGGCGATCTCGGTGGCCGCGCGCTGGGTGTGATGCGCCTGGCCGGCGACGCGTACCGCCTCCTCCGGGAGGTGCAGCCGGGTCAGCCGGTGCCGGGCGGACTCGACGACGACCAGATCGCCGTCGACCAGCACGGCGTCGCTGGGCTCGCGCAGATCCGTGGCCAGGGTGGTGACCTCACCGCTCGCCGGGTCGTAGCGCCGCAGTGCGTGGTTGTACGTGTCGCAGACCGCGACGGACCCGTCGGGCAGCGCCGTCACACCCAGCGGGTGCTGGAACAGCGCCTGGTCCGCTCCGCCGTCGCGATGCCCGAAGTCGAAGAGGCCGGATCCGACAGCCGTGCGGACGACGAAACCGGTGCCGTCGCGCTCGACGTACCGCAGCGCGGACGTCTCAGAATCGGCGACCCACAGCCGCTCCCCGTCGGCCGATACGGCGAGCCCCGACGGCTGGGCGAACCAGGCCTCGTCGGCCGGCCCGTCGACCAGGCCCTCGTTGGTCGTGCCCGCCGCGACCTGCACGGTCTGCGTCGCGGGGTCATACGTCCACAGCTGGTGCACGCCCGCCATCGCGATCCACAGCCGGTCCGCGAACCAGGCGACGTCCCAGGGCGAGGAGAGGTCGACCTCGCGGGCGGGGCCGCTCGTCGGCGAGCCCTGCCACCACTGCCGGCCGGTACCGGCGAGGGTCGTCGTCGCACCGGTGGCGGGGTCGAGGGCACGAATGGCGTGGTTGACCGTGTCGGCGACGGCGATCCGGCCGTCGGGCAGCACGGCGAATCCCTGCGGCTCGGAGAACCGGGCTTCGTCGGGGCCGCCATCGGTGAACCCTCGCTCGCCGGTACCGATGTGCCGGCGAACGGTCTCTCCGTCGGCCTCGGTCTCGACCAGGCGGTGGCGGGTGGTGTCCGAGACGAGGAAGCCGCCGTCGGGCAGGAGCAGGATCTTCCCGGGGAAGCGCAGATGCGTGGCGACCGGCTCCGGCGCGACGTACGGGCCGTCGCCGCGGCGCAGCGTGCCCTTCGCGCCGTGCTCGGCCTCCAGCTCCTCGACCAGCTTCTCGATGGCGTGCGCATGGCCCTCACCCGCGTGCTGGGCGACGACATAGCCCTCGGGGTCGATCACGACGAGCGTGGGCCAGGCCCGTACGGCGTACTGCTTCCAGGTCGCCAGTTCCGGGTCGTCCAGGACCGGGTGGTGGACCTCGTACCGCTCGACGGCGTCGACGACGGCCTGGTGGTCGGCCTCATGGACGAACTTCGGCGAGTGCACACCGACGATCACGACGGTGTCGCGGTGCTTCTCCTCCAGCTCCCGCAGCTCGTCGAGGACATGCAGGCAGTTCACACAGCAGAAGGTCCAGAAATCGAGGATCAATACGCGTCCTCGGAAGTCGGCAAGCTTCAGGTCCTTGCCGCCGGTGTTGAGCCAGCCACCCTTCCCGATCAGCTCAGGAGCACGGACACGGGTACGTCGGGGCGCGGGCGCAGCACTGGGCGCCGGGGCGGCATCGGTCATGGTTCAAGCTTGCCATCCGCCCTGTTTCACGTGAAACGCGAGGGCTGCCCCACCCGGGCCGCGACCTGCGGGTCAGCGGGGCGGGGCCAGCCCCAGCCGCCGGTCCTTGAGTGCCGGGAACTGCTCGCGCGTGGTGGCGACCCTCGTCGGGTCGAACTCCACGGTGAGCACCTCCTCGTCCCCGCCCGCCTGTGCGAGCACCTCGCCCCATGGGTCGACGACGATGCTGTGCCCGGCCTGCTGGGTTCCGGCGTGGGTGCCGGCGGTGCCGACGGCCAGGACGTACGACTGGTTCTCGACCGCGCGGGCCTGGGCCAGCAGCGTCCAGTGGGCGCGGCGGCGTTCGGGCCAGCCGGCCGCGACGACCAGGGTCTCGGCGCCCGCGTCGACCAGGCCGCGGAACATCTCCGGGAAGCGCAGGTCGTAACAGGTGGCGAGCCCGAGGGTGGTCTGCGGCAGGGCGACCGTCACCAGGTCCTCACCGGCGCCCATCATGACCGCTTCGCCCTGGTCGAAGCCGAAGCGGTGGATCTTGCGGTAGGCGGCGGCCCGCTCACCCTCGGGCGTGAAGACCAGCGTGGTGTTGTAGAGGGTGCCGTCGTCCGCACGTTCGATGAAGGAGCCGGCATGCAGCCAGACCCCGGCGTCGGCGGCGGCCTTCGCCATGATGGCGTGGGTGGGCCCTTCGAGCGGTTCGGCCTCGCTCTCGAAGGCGGTGTAGGCGAACGCGCCCACCGGCCAGAGCTCGGGAAGAACCACCAGATCCGCACCGCGCTGGGCGGCGACGAGCGAAGCCGCACGCTCCCTGCGGGAATTGACGGATTCATGCGGGTCTACTGCGATCTGGATGAGGGAGGCGTGCACGGTACCACCGTCCTTGCATTCGAGCCGCCACCACGGGCCTACGATCGTCACACGAAAGCACTGCCGGGGTGCCTGATCGCAGCGTAACTTAGCGACCGGCACCTCCCGCCCAGTCCGCCGCCCGCGCCCAGCACTCCGCCCATGCACCGCAGAACCGCACGAGGGGTCCCGTGACCGTCCATCCCAGCCTCCAGACCTACGCCGATGCCTGGACCCACTCCATCGAGTCGATTTCCGAGCTGGTGACACCGCTCGCCGAGGGGGAGTGGAACCGCCGTACGCCGTGTCCCGCCTGGTCCGTGCGTGACGTCGTCTCGCACATCATCGGCATGGAGTGCGAGCAGCTCGGCGATCCGCGTCCGATCCACACACTGCCACGCGATCTCTACCATGTGCGGAACGACTTCGACCGGTACATGGAGATGCAGGTCGATGTGCGGCGTCATCACACCGCTCCGGAGATGACCGCCGAGCTGGAGTACACGATCATTCGCCGCTCGCGTCAGCTGCGCAACGAGACGCGTGACCCGGAGACCATGGTCCGTGCGCCGCTCGGTGCCGAGCAGACCCTCGAACTGGCCTTGCGGATGCGGGCCTTCGACGTCTGGGTGCACGAGCAGGATCTGCGGACCACGCTGGGCAAGCCCGGGAACCTGGACTCCCCCGGCGCCACCGTGACCCGGGACATCCTGCTCGCCGGGCTGCCGAAGGTGGTCGCCAAGGACGCGGGGGCGCCGGCCAATTCGGCGGTCGTGCTCGATGTGCACGGGCCGTTGGAGTTCCTGCGCACGGTCAGGGTCGACGCGGACGGCCGCGGTTCGGTGGACGGTTCGCCGTCGCTCGGGCCCTTGGTGACGCTGGCGATGGACTGGGAGACGTACTTCCGTCTCGCCTGCGGGCGGGTCCGGCCGGGTGCGGTCGCGGACCTGATCAAGACCGAGGGCGACGAGGACCTGGCGGAGGCGATCCTGCAGAACTTCGCCGTGACGCCCTGACGCCACTTCGCCCTGATGCCACTTCGTCCCTGATGCCGTGACACCCTGACGCCCCGGCACGCCGGTGACCGGGCCCGTTCCTGGATGACGGGCCCGGCCTCACCACCGGTCGGGTGCGACGGGTGCGCTACGCGGGCACGTGCGCGGCTTCCACGCGGCTGATCACATGGTGGTCCCGTTCGCGGCGTGCGGCCCGGTTGCGCAGCCGCAGGATCTGCACGACGCCGAGCGCCTGCAGTACGAAGACCGAGGCGAACGCGATCCGGTAGTCGTCCCCGGACGCGTCCAGCAGCACACCGATGGCGAACAGCGTGGTCATCGAGGCGATGAATCCGCCCATGTTGACGATGCCCGAGGCGGTGCCCTGGCGCTCCGGCGGATTGGCGGGCCGTGCGAAGTCGAAGCCGATCATCGAGGCCGGACCGCATGAGCCGAGCACCACGCACAGGACGATCAGCAGCCACATCGGGGCGTGGTCGTCCGGGTAGCAGAGGACCGAGGCCCAGAGCAGGGCCGTCATGACGACGGTGCCGAGGGCGAGCGGGGCGCGGGCCGCGTGGTGGCGGGCGATGATCTGCCCGTAGACCAGCCCGAACACCATGTTGGAGAGGACCACCAGGGTGAGCAGCTCACCGGCGGTGGACCGGCTCAGCCCCTCTGCCTCCACCAGGAACGGCAGTCCCCACAGCAGGAGGAACACCATGGCGGGGAACTGCGTGGTGAAGTGCACCCACATCCCGAGCCGGGTGCCGGGCTCCCGCCAGGAGGCGGCGATCTGCCGGCGCACGTAGGCGGCACCCGCGTGCTCGGCGGGGGGCGGTTCGTAGCCCTCGGGGTGGTCCTTCAGGAACAGCAGCATGAGCACGAGGACGATCACCCCGGCGAAGGAGCTGCCGACAAAGGTGGTGGTCCAGCCCAGTCCGTGCAGGGCCCGCGCGATGAGAAGCGTCGAGACGAGGTTGCCCGCCATCCCGAAGAGCGCGGCGACCTGCCCGACCAGCGGACCGCGCCGGGCCGGGAACCAGCGGGTGCCGAGCCTCAGCACGCTGATGAACGTCATCGCGTCGCCGGAGCCGAGCAGCGCCCTGGAGCCCAGTGCCATGCCGTACGAGGGGGAGAGCGCGAATCCCAGCTGTCCCAGGGTGAACAGGATGGCCCCGAGGGTGAGGACCTTCTTGGTGCCGAGCCTGTCGACCATCAGGCCGACCGGTATCTGCATGCCCGCGTAGACGAGCAGCTGAAGGATGGAGAAGGTGGAGAGCGCCGAGGCGTTGACGTGGAACCGGTCGGCGGCGTCGAGTCCGGCCACACCCAGGCTGGTGCGGAAGATGATGGCGACGAAGTAGACGGCGACGCCGATGCCCCAGACCCGGACGGCACGTCGGCCGCCGGGCGGGTCCCCGGGCAGGGGCAGGGTGGGAGCGGCGGCAGAACTCACCGGTCCTCACCCCTGACGAGCACCTTGACCCGGCTGACATGGCGCCGCACGACCTGGGCGGCACGGTCCGCGTCGCCGGTCCTGATCGCCTCCAGCAGTTCGCCGTGCTCGCCGATGTTGTCGGCGATCCTCTCCGGGTTCGCCTCCATCACGGCGACGCCCATCCGCAACTGCCGGTCGCGCATCTGGTCGTAGAGGCGCGAGAGGATGTCGTTGCCCGCGTTGCGCACGATCTCGGCGTGGAAGCAGCGGTCCTTCGCGGACACCGCGGCCAGGTCCCCGGCCGCGGCCAACCGCCTCTGTTCGTCGAGAAGTTCTTCGAGCCGGTCGATCAGCCCGGCCGGGGCGGGCACCGCCTTGCGGGCCGCGAACTCCTCGACGAGCAGCCGGGTCTCGATCACGTCGGCGATCTCCTGTGCGGAGACGGCCAGGACGAGGGCGCCCTTCTTCGGGTACAGCTTGATCAGCCCCTCGACCTCCAGCCGCAGCAGCGCTTCGCGCACCGGCGTACGGGAGACGCCCACGGCCTGGGCGAGATCACCTTCGGTGAGGAGCGTGCCGCCCTCGTACCGGCGCTCCAGGACCGCGTCCTTGATGTGCGTGTAGACCCGCTCGGCGGCCGGGGGCTGCTTGGCGGAGGGTTTCGCAGCCGACTTCGCGGCGGACGTGACGGCGGACTTCGCAGGGGGCTCGGCAACGGGGGGCGCGGCAGACATGCATACAGCATAGATACAAGATGCGTGCATCATGAAACCTGTCCGCGATCCGGACGGATCCCTCGCCCACCCCGGGCCCGCCGCAGCCTCCGCGACGCGACGCGCGGCAGTCGACGCCACCCACCGCCGGGGCACGCCCGACCGGGAACCGCCGGACCAGAATTCCCCCGGGACGCAGTACATCCATCCCGCACTCCCATGAGTCTGACCCTCCAGCGGCACCCTCATGTGACCGCATTCCAGGGGCATTTGGAGCATTTAAGTTGAAAATCGGCATTAAGGTCATAAACCGCGCCTCCGCCACTGCCACTGTGGCTCTCACCGCGGGTGCCCTCATCGCGGGCACCGTGTTCGCCTCCACGGCACAGGCCGCGACGGCCCCCACGATCACCGCCAAGGGCGGTTACGTGATGAACAACGGCACCGCGAAGACCCTGTACAGCAAGGCCGCGGA
The DNA here is from genome assembly GCF_040680455.1 of Streptomyces sp. NPDC052052. NCBI lineage: Bacteria > Bacillati > Actinomycetota > Actinomycetes > Kitasatosporales > Streptomycetaceae > Streptomyces > Streptomyces sp. NPDC052052. The sequence continues at coordinate 130,497 of NZ_JBFAWU010000012.1, forward strand.
CACCCGTCGCTCCACCGGCTCCACCACCAAGATCATGACCGCCAAGGTCGTCCTGTCGCAGAAGAACCTCAACCTGGACTCCAAGGTCACGATCCAGAAGGCGTACAGCGACTACATCGTCTCCAAGGGCGCCTCCTCGGCCCATCTGATCGTGGGCGACAAGGTGACGGTCCGCCAGCTGCTGTACGGTCTGATGCTGCCGTCCGGCTGCGACGCCGCGTACGCGCTGGCCGACAAGTTCGGCTCCGGCACCACCCGCGCCGCCCGCGTGAAGTCCTTCATCGGCAAGATGAACAGCCAGGCCAAGACCCTCGGGCTGACGAACACCCACTTCGACTCGTTCGACGGCATAGGCGGCGGGTCGAACTACTCGACGCCGCGCGACCTGACGAAGCTCGCCAGCAGCGCGATGAAGAACTCCACGTTCCGCACGGTCGTGAAGACCAAGTCGACCAAGCAGAAGGTCACCACGAAGTCCGGTGGCTACCGCTACATGTCGTGGTCCAACACCAACACGATGCTCAGCAGCTACAGCGGTGCGATCGGCGTGAAGACCGGTTCCGGCGCGGTGGCCAAGTACTGCCTGGTCTTCGCCGCAACCCGCAACGGCAAGACGGTCATCGGCACCGTGCTCGCCTCCTCGAGCGCGGCCAACCGCTCCGCGGACATGAAGAAGATCATGGACTACTCCTTCAAGAAGTAGTCCCCTCCCTCGCTCCCGGGGTCGCCAGGAGGGGCCCGCCGTACGGTACGGCGGGCCCCTTCCCCGCACCCGGCCGGGGTCACTCCCCCGCCATTCGGCCTGAAAGGGCAACGCACACATTGACCACCATTCCTCGTGGGAGGCTCCGCAGCATCGCCGCGTTGTCGGTCGCCGCTACCTCCTGCAGTCTGCTCACCGCCGTGAGTGCCACGCCCGCTGCTGCGGCGACCAGTTGCACCTCTCCGGTGTTCAAGCGGCAGTTCTTCGCGAACACGTCGTTCTCCGGTACGCCGAAGAAGACCGACTGCGACTCGGTCATCGACGAGAACTGGGGCACCGGCGCCCCCGCCTCCGGCCTGCCGAAGGACAACTTCGGCGTTCGCTGGTCCCTGACCCGGGACTTCGGCTCCGGCGGACCCTTCGCCCTCACCGTGGCGACCCGTGACGGCATCCGCGTGTACGTCGACGGGGTGCGTAAGGTCAACATCTGGAAGAACGTCTCCACCACCCAGAAGAAGACGGTCAACGTCACCATCCCTGCCGGGAAGCACTCCCTGCGCGTCGACTTCGTCAACTGGACCGGCTCGGCGAACGTCAAGTTCGTTTACGCACCGAGGACTTCGGCCTCCGTCGACAAGGTGAAACCGCTCGCCCCGGTCGGCGTGAAGGCGGTCCTCGACAACGCCACCGCAAAAGCCAAGGTGACCTGGTCCGCGAACAAGGAGATGGACCTCGCCGGCTATCGCGTCTACCGCCGTCTCAAGGGCAGCAGCACCTTCACCCACGTCAAGACGACCACCGCGACGTCCTACGCGGATCTCCCGCCCGTGGCCGGCGCCACGTACTACTACGAGGTCCGCGCCTACGACAAGGCCGGGAACACCTCGAAGGGCAGCGCCGACCAGCCGGTGACGACCATCGCCGTCACCACGCCGGCCGACCTCGCCGCCAAGGGCACCGACACCGGGATCACGCTGACCTGGAAGCCGGTTCCAGGCGCGGTCCGCTACCGCGTGCTGCGCGAGAACCCGAACGGCGACGACCTGGTCCGCACCACCACCGCCACGACCTTCACCGACACCACGGTGAAGCGCTCCGAGAAGTGGACGTACCGGGTGGCCGCCGTGGACGGCGCCGGACGTACCTCCGCATACACGGCCAACCCCGCGGCTGCGGCCTCCCGTCCGGTCGCGGCACCGCAGGACATCGCCGCGACGCCGGGAATCAACCGCGCGACCGTCACCTGGACGACCGATCCCGACACCGACGGCGCCATCGACGGCTTCCACGTCTACCGTTCCGAGACGCTCCCCGTGGACACCTCCACCGAGCCGGTCCGGTGCGCCACCAGCTACACGAGGCTCGACAACGGGCGGCTCCAGTACACCTGCACCGACACCTCACCGGCCGGCAGCACCACCTACCACTACGTGATCAAGGCGTACGACAAGACCGGGAGGGAGTCACTGCCTTCCGCCCCCTCCACCGTCACCACCCTCGCCCGGGACCTGACACCGCCCGCGGCGGTCACCGGGCTCACCGCCGAGCCGACCGAGTACGGCATCGCGCTGCGCTGGAACGCCAACACCGAGACCGACCTCGCGCGGTACGTGGTGTACCGAGGAGAGTTGGTCGGCGACGAGGAGCAGCAGGTCTGCTACGCCTACGCGATCGCCTACCTCGGCCCGGACACCACCTCCTACACCGAGGAGCGGCTGCCCGACGGCGAGGAGCGGTGCTATTTCATCGACCCCCAGGACACCTCCGACAACTCCAGCTTCCAGTACACGCGGGACGCCCAGATCGTCATCGTCAACGAGCTGGACCTGACCCCGTCCGTCGAGACCCCGGCGGACCCCCTGCTCACGCTCACCGCTACCCGGAGCAGCACCGCCGGCGCGGTTGACCTGTCCTGGAACACGGTCGCCGATGCGACGGGTTACCTGGTCGAGCGGTGGAACCGGGCCACGGACGCGTACGAGAAGCTGACCGCCTCCCCCGTCACGGACCTGACGTACACGGACACCACCGCCCCGACCGGCACCACCCACTTCTACCGGGTGACCGCCGTGTACGCCGACGACACCCGGTCGGCACCGGCCGCGGCGGCCTGGGTGATCCTGGCCCCCACCGGCTGACCCGACCCGACACGGAAGCGGGCCTGCGCGGAAGAAATCTCCGCGCAGGCCCGCTTCGTGCGTTCCGGACGGCCATCAGGCCCAGGTGATCAGCCTCTTCGGCTGCTCCAGGATCGCGGCGACATCCGCCAGGACCTTGGAGCCGAGCTCGCCGTCGACCAGGCGGTGGTCGAACGACAGGGCCAGTGTGGTGACCTGACGGGGCTTCACCTTGCCCTTGTGGACCCACGGCTGGAGCTTGATCGCACCGACCGCGAGGATCGCGGACTCGCCAGGGTTCAGGATCGGCGTACCCGTGTCGACGCCGAAAACGCCGACGTTGGTGATCGTCACCGTGCCGCCCGCCATGGCCGCGGGGGACGTCCGGCCCTCCCGTGCCGTGGAGACCAGCTCGCCCAGTGCCTCGGCGAGCTCCGGCAGGGTCTTGTCGTGCGCGTCCTTGATGTTCGGCACGATCAGACCGCGCGGGGTGGCGGCGGCGATGCCCAGGTTGACGTAGTGCTTGCGCACGATCTCCTGGTTCGCCTCGTCCCAGGCGGAGTTGATGTCCGGGTTGCGCCGGATCGCGACGAGGAGCGCCTTGGCGATGATCAGGAGCGGGTTGACCCGGACTCCCGCCATGTCCTTGTCTTCCTTGAGCTCCGCCACCAGCTTCATCGTGCGCGTCACGTCGACGGTCACGAACTCCGTGACATGCGGCGCCGTGAAGGCGCTGCCGACCATCGCCTGGGCGATGGCCTTCCGTACGCCCTTGACCGGGACCCGGGTCTCCCGCTCACCGGCGACGACGGCCGGTGCCTCGGGGGCCGGGGCGGCCGGCACCGGCGCGGGGACGACGGAGGGCTCCGCCGGGGCGGGCACGGGCACGGCGGCCGCGTGCACGTCCTCGCGGGTGATGATCCCGCCCTCGCCGGTCGGCACGACCGTCGTCAGGTCGATGCCCAGGTCCTTGGCCAGCTTGCGCACCGGCGGCTTGGCGAGCGGCCGGCTCTCCCGGACGGCGGCGGGGCCGTGGCCGTTCATCCCGGCGCGGACCGTGTCCTCGGCGGCGGGCGCCGGTGTCCCGGCGCCCTTGCGGGCGCGTCGCTTGGTGGAGGTCTCGGCGACGCCGTACCCCACCAGGACGGGCTGACGGCCCTTGGGGGCCTCCGGCTCCGCGGCCGGCTCGGGAGCCGCGGCCGGGGCCGGGGCGGCGTCACCGCTGCCCGGCGCCACGTCCACCGAGATGATCACCTGGCCGACGTCGACGGTCGTGCCCTCGGGGAAGCGCAGCTCGTGCACCACTCCGTCGAACGGGATCGGCAGCTCCACGGCCGCCTTCGCCGTCTCGACCTCGCACACGACCTGGCCGTCGGTGACGGTCTCGCCCGGCTGTACGTACCACTTGAGGATCTCGGCCTCGGTCAGTCCCTCGCCCACGTCGGGCAGCTTGAACTCACGGAAGCGGGTGGCGTCCACAGTGTCGGTCATCGTTGTCACGTCCCAGTCCTCAGTACGCCAGCGAACGGTCGACGGCGTCGAGCACTCGGTCGAGATCGGGCAGGTAGTGCTCCTCCACCCGCGCCGGCGGGTACGGGGCGTGATAGCCGCCGACCCTCAGCACCGGTGCCTCCAGGTGGTAGAAGCAGCGCTCGGTGATCCGGGCCGCGATCTCGGCCCCGGAACCGTAGAAGACCGGTGCCTCGTGGACGACGACCAGGCGGCGGGTCTTCTCGACCGAGTTCTGGATGGTGTCGAAGTCGATCGGGGACATCGAGCGCAGGTCCAGGACCTCGATCGACCTGCCCTCCTCCTGGGCGGCCGCGGCGGCCTCCAGGCAGACCTTCACCATCGGGCCGTACGCGGCGAGCGTGAGGTCCGAGCCGGTGCGTGCCACCACGGCCCGGTGCAGCGGGCCGGGGATGGAGTCGGTCTCGACCTCGCCCTTGTCCCAGTAGCGGCGCTTCGGCTCGAAGAAGATGACCGGGTCGTCGCTCTGGACGGCCTGCTGCATCATCCAGTAGGCATCGTTCGCGTTCGAGGGCGACACCACCTTCAGACCCGCGACATGCGCGAACAGGGCCTCGGGGGACTCGCTGTGGTGCTCGACGGCGCCGATGCCACCGCCGTACGGAATCCGCACGACGACGGGCATCTTGATCTTGCCGAGCGCCCGGGCGTGCATCTTCGCGAGCTGGGTGACGATCTGGTCGTACGCCGGGAAGACGAAGCCGTCGAACTGGATCTCCACGATCGGCCGGTAACCGCGCAGGGCCAGACCGATCGCCGTGCCGACGATGCCGGACTCGGCGAGCGGGGTGTCGATCACCCGGTCCTCGCCGAAGTCCTTCTGGAGTCCGTCGGTGATCCGGAAGACTCCGCCCAGCTTGCCGACGTCCTCACCCATGATGAGGACCTTGGGGTCGGTTTCGAGGGCCTTGCGCAGCGACTCGTTGAGCGCCTTCGCGAGGGTCATCTTTTCCATGGCCATGGTCAGTTGCCCTCCTCGGCGAACGATGCCTGGTACGCCGCGAAGCGGGCGCGCTCCTCGTCGACGAGCGGGTTCCCGTCGGCATAGACGTGGTCGAAGATCGACATCGGGTCCGGGTCGGGCATCGCCCGCACCGCCTCGCGCACCCGCTTGCCGAGGGCTTCACTCTCCTCGTCCAGCGCGGTGAAGAACGCCTCGTCGGCGGCCTGCTGCTTCTCCAGGTAGGTGCGCAGCCGCAGGATCGGGTCCTTGGCCTCCCACGCGACCCGCTCCTCGTCCGCCCGGTACTTCGTCGGGTCGTCGGAGGTGGTGTGGGCGCCCATGCGGTAGGTGAACGCCTCGACGAGCGTGGGTCCCTCGCCCCGGCGGGCCCGCTCCAGTGCCGACTTGGTGACGGCCAGGCAGGCGAGTACGTCGTTGCCGTCGACCCGGATGCCCGGGAAGCCGAAGCCCTGCGCACGCTGGTACAGCGGGACGCGGGTCTGCTTCTCGGTCGGCTCGGAGATCGCCCACTGGTTGTTCTGGCAGAAGAAGACGACCGGGGCGTTGTAGACCGCGGCGAAGGTGAAGGACTCGGCGACGTCTCCCTGGCTGGAGGCGCCGTCGCCGAAGTACGCGATCACGGCCGAGTCCGCGCCGTCCTTGGCGACGCCCATGGCGTAGCCGGTGGCGTGCAGGGTCTGCGCACCAATGACGATCGTGTACAGGTGGAAGTTGTTGCTGTTCGGGTCCCAGCCGCCGTGGTTCACACCCCGGAACATCCCGAGCAGGTTCGTCGGGTCGACACCGCGGCACCAGGCGACGCCGTGCTCGCGGTAGGTCGGGAAGACGTAGTCGTCGTCGTCGAGGGCCCGGCCGGAGCCGATCTGGGCGGCCTCCTGGCCGAGCAGCGAGGCCCACAGGCCCAGCTCGCCCTGGCGCTGCAGAGCGGTGGCCTCGGCGTCGAAGCGGCGGGTCAGGACCATGTCCCGGTACAGACCGCGCAGCTCTTCGGGGGTCAGGTCGATCCGGTAGTCCGGATGCTCCACGCGCTCGCCCTCGGGCGTCAGCAGCTGCACGAGCTCCGGCTCGGAACTCTGTGGCGTACTGACGGGTGTCTTAGCGGGCGTTTTCACGGCGCTGGTCCGCTTGCTGCTGCGTCGCGGTGTGCGCGCGGCAGTGCTCTCCACGGTCACGTGTGTGCTCCTCCGTCGGTCCGGCCCCCGGGGTCTGCCGGGAATCCAGTGCGGCTCGCCTGTTTCCGGACCCGTGCACGGGGTGGGTGCCGCTCGATCCGGGAACAGGCGTGACAGGTGCCCCGGCGAGCGCCCTGCCGAAAGCACGTTACCCAGTAGGTCGCATAACTGCGAAACCCTTCCTGACCTGCGATTTTGCTTGGATTTCCAAGTAAATCGAGAAAGTCGGGAACTCTCGCTGGTCACAGCCTTGGGAACGGCCTCGCAGGCCGCCGGAACAACGGCACGTTATCCCGCCGTTCGGCGGCAGGGAAGAGGTGAATGTGTGAGACTTCGTTTTGTGCATAAACAAGGAAAAATTACCGTTTTTCTGTTGGACGATCATGAAGTGGTCCGGCGCGGAGTCCATGAATTGCTCTCGGGCGAGGACGACATCGAGGTCGTCGGCGAGGCCGGCACGGCGGCGGAGGCGCTGGTCCGCATTCCCGCGACGCGGCCCGATGTGGCGGTGCTCGATGTGCGGCTGCCGGACGGGAGCGGGGTGGAGGTCTGCCGGGAGGTCCGCTCCGAGGACGAGAACATCGCCTGTCTGATGCTGACCTCCTACGCCGATGACGAGGCGCTGTTCGACGCGATCATGGCGGGCGCCTCGGGATACGTGCTGAAGGCGATTCGCGGTAACGAACTGCTGAATGCGGTCCGGGACGTGGCGGCCGGGAAGTCGCTGCTGGACCCGGTGGCGACGGCCCGGGTCCTGGAACGGCTGCGCGACGGCAAGAAGCCCCGGGGCGACGAGAAGCTCGCGGGCCTCACCGAGCAGGAGCGCAAGATCCTCGATCTGATCGGCGAGGGACTGACGAACCGGGCGATCGGCCAGCGCATGCACCTCGCGGAGAAGACCATCAAGAACTACGTCTCCAGCCTGCTCTCCAAGCTGGGCATGGAACGGCGCTCGCAGGCCGCCGCGTACGTGGCCAGACTGCAGGCACAGCAGAGCTGAGCACCGCACGACGGCGGGACGGAACGGGCCGGGCACCGCACGGTGGACCGGCCGGGGAGTGGGCCGGGGCGCCGGTCGGGGCATCGGCCCGGCGCCGACGCCCTTCGGCGATCTTCAGGACTTTGGTCCCGGACCAACCGGGGCCGCCGCCTCTTTTTGCGGCCTCCCCGGTGGGGAAGAGTGAGGGACATGCCTCCTGAGGAAGTCCCCGCGATCGAACTGATCGGCCGCGTCCGGTACGGCCGGCTGGCGACGAGCATGCGCGCCCTGCCGATACTCGCGGTGGCCCGGCACCTCGTGATCGACGGCCGCGTCGTCCTGCGGATGCACGCGGGCCTCGGCTACCACGAGGCCTGCGACGGCGCGGTCGTCGCGTACGGGGCGGACAACCTCGACGCCGCGGCTGCCGGGGACGACGACTACGGGTGGTCCGTGCAGTTCACCGGCCCCGCCGAGATCTTCCGTCCGACGCCCGAGCAGCAGGAGCTCTTCGGTCCCGCTCCCGTGCAGGTGAACGGCGAGCCGTTCGCCCCGGCCCATCTCGCGATCGCGCCGCACTTCGCCTCCGTGCACACTCTGAGCTTTCACGCAAGTCAGCCGTTCAACCACGCAGCGTGATCTAACATCTGGCGAGTGCCGCGCTCATCTGTAACCCTTCCGTCTGCTCCGCCGGCCGACGAGGTGCTGTGCCCGCCCCGGCCCCGTTCGGCCGAGCCCGGTCCGCCCGTACCTCCGGTGGGCGAGGTGCTGCGCCGCTATCCGGACGCCGGTGAGCCCCTCCTCTGCAAGCCGGTCGCCCAGGGCCTGCTGAACCACGGCTATCGCGTCTCCACCACCCGCGGCTCCTACTTCCTCAAGCATCATCTCGACGACTCCACCGGCGACCGCGCCACGATCGTCCGCCAGCACCGCGCCACCCAGCGGCTGCAGTCTCTCGGGGTGCCCGTCGCCCCGCCCGTGGAGGACACCGAGGGCGGCACGGTCGCGGAGATCGGCGGCCGGTGCTACGCCCTGCACCCCTGGGTCGACGGGCTGCACCGGGCCGGTGACCAGCTCACCACCGCCCAGTCACGACGGCTGGGCGCGCTGCTGGGCGCCGTGCACACCGGGCTGGAACAGGTCATGGAGACGGCCACGGGACCCGCGGGACGGTCCGGCGGCTGCCGGAGCCCCGACCCCGCCGACACCTTCGTGCTCATCGAGGACCTGCTGACGGCCGCCCGCCGGCGCCGACGGCGGGACTCCTTCGACGAACTGGCCGAACACCGCCTGCTGGAACGGCGCATCCTGCTGGAACGGCACGCCGACCGCAGACCGCCCACCCCCTGCGTCCCGGCCACCAGCTGGGTGCACGGCGACTTCCACCCGTTGAACGTCCTCTACCGGGACACCGATCCGGTCGCGATCCTCGACTGGGACCGGCTGGGCATCCAGCCGCGCGCGGAGGAGGCGGTACGGGCCGCGGCGATCTTCTTCGTCCAGCCGGCCGGGAAGCTGGAACTGGACAAGGTACGGGCGTACGCCGGGGCCTACCGGCGGGCGGCCGGGGCGGGGCCGGCGGAACTGGCCGCGGCGGTGCACCGGGTGTGGTGGGAGAGGCTCAACGACTTCTGGATACTGCGCTGGCGGTACTGCCTGCACGACCGAAGGGCCGACCCGCAGTTCCCTGCGGTGTCGGCCCTGGCGGTCTGGTGGACGCGCGAGTACGAGGCGGTGTGCGAGGCGTTCACGGGGTGAGACCGTCCCGCGCACCCACCGGGTTACGAGGTGGTGCCGGTGGTGCCGGCCGAACCGGCCGCACCCGCGTTGGTTCCGGAGGCCGAACCCGTGGTGCCGCCTTCGGTCGTGCCCGTGCCGCCGTCCGTGGTGCCGGTGCCGCCGTCCGTCGTGCCCGTGCCGCCGTCCGTGGTGCCGGTGCCGCCGTCCGTCGTGCTCGTACCGCCGTCCGTCGTGCCCGTGCCGCCGTCGGTGGCCGGTCCGGACGGCTCGGTCGTCGGAGGCTCGTAGGTGTCGCTCGGGGTGGCCGACGGGGAGTAGTAGTCCGACGACGGCCTTTGCTGCTGGTTGCCGGTGGAGTTGTCCGGCTGCCGGGTCTCCCCGGTCTGCTCGTCGCTCGGTGAGGACGAGGTCTTCGACGGCTCCGGCGAACTGGAGGTCGAGACCGGTGGCGTGGTGGGCTGCTCCCCGGAGTTGTTCGCCGCGTTGACCGCTATCGCGACACCGGCCACGATCGCGATCAGCGCGAGCACGACGAACAGCCACAGCTTGCCGCGGCCGCCCCCGCCGTGGTGTCCGCCCTCGTAGCCCCCGTCGTCGGGGTTCATCGGCGGCAGGATCGGCCCCTGCGAGGTGTCCCCGTGCTGCGGACGGCTCATCGCCATCGTGCCCCCGGGCATGCCCATGGCCGGGGTGTGGCCGGCCTCGTGCGGGGCGACCGGGCCGGTGTTCCACGTACCCGTGTGGCCACCCTGCACCTGGAGCATCTGCAAGCCGTACTGGACGAGGCCGCGCATCTCCTCGGCGCTCTGGAACCGGTCGTCCGGGTCCTTCGCGAGCGAGCGCATGACCAGCCCGTCCAGCTCGGGCGGAACCGCGTCCAGCACCTCGGACGGCGGGACCGGCATGTCCTGCACATGCTGGTACACCACGGAGAGCGGCGTCTCCCCCGTGAACGGGGGCCGCAGCGCCAGGAGTTCGTAGAGCAGGCAGCCGGTGGCGTAGAGGTCGGACCGGTGGTCGACGGCCTTGCCCAGCGCCTGCTCGGGAGAGAGGTACTGCGGCGTGCCCATGACCATGCCGGTCTGCGTCATCGTCGACTGCGCACCGTGCAGGGCACGCGCGATACCGAAGTCCATCACCTTGACCGCGCCAGAGTTGGTGATGATCACGTTGGCGGGCTTGATGTCACGGTGCACGATGCCGTGCTGGTGCGAGTACGCGAGGGCTTCCAGCACTCCCGAGACGATGATCAGTGCCTGCTCGGGCGGCGGCGCCTCGGCGCTGAGCAGGAGATCACGGATGGTGCGGCCCTCGACGAGCTCCATCACGATGTAGGGGACGGTCTGCCCGCCCACGACGTCCTCGCCGGAGTCGTACACGGCGACGATCGCGTGGTGGTTGAGACCCGCGACGGACTGGGCCTCGCGTGTGAACCGGGCCTTGGAGACCGGGTCCTCGGCAAGGTCGGACCGCAGGAGCTTCACCGCGACCGTGCGCCCCAGTCTGATGTCCTCCGCCGCATATACCTCCGCCATGCCGCCCCGGCCGAGCCGGTGGGTCATCCGGTAACGACCATCACCGACGACGCCGCCGATGCCCCAGGAGTCGGTGCCATCCGAAACTCCGCCGCCGCTTGCTTCGGGTTCGGGTGCCATCAGTCCTCGCCGTCGTATGTGTCCGCGCATCCGCGCGTTCTCACGGTGTCTAGCTGCATTGCTCCGTCACGCTACAGCCTCTCTCGTACCTGCCGTCCCTCCAAAGGGACGGGTCATCCGATCGACCGGTGTGCCTTCCGCGCACTTTCCATGCTCTTCCTGTAACGCTTCAAGGACGCTTCCTGTGCCGAGGGTCACGGAACGGGCACCTGGCTTGACGTGTCGTACCCCTCAGGCAGACTTGGCGCGTCACGGGTCTCACCGCGCCGGGCGCGCGCCGAGGGGGGAAGCACGTCATGAGCCAGGACGGCGCACACGGCGCCCATGGCCGCTACGCGGGCGGTTCGATCGCCGGCGGCCGCTACCAGCTGCGGGACCTGCTCGGTGAGGGCGGGATGGCGTCCGTATACCTGGCGTACGACTCCGCGCTCGACCGCCAGGTCGCGATCAAGACGCTCCACACCGAGCTGGGCCGCGAGCAGTCCTTCCGTGAGCGGTTCCGGCGCGAGGCGCAGGCCGTGGCCAAACTGCAGCACACCAACATCGTCTCGGTCTTCGACACCGGCGAGGACGAGCTCGGCGGCGCGCTGATGCCGTACATCGTCATGGAGTACGTGGAGGGGCAACCGCTCGGTTCCGTTCTCCAGGCGGACATCCGCGACCACGGCGCGATGCCGGCCGACAAGGCGCTCAAGGTGACCGCCGACGTGCTGGCCGCGCTGGACACCAGCCACGAGATGGGCCTGGTCCACCGCGACATCAAGCCCGGCAACGTGATGGTGACCAGGCGCGGTGTCGTGAAGGTCATGGACTTCGGCATCGCCCGCGCCATGCAGTCGGGCGTCACGTCGATGACGCAGACCGGCATGGTCGTCGGCACTCCGCAGTACCTCTCCCCCGAGCAGGCCCTGGGCCGTGGGGTGGACGCCCGCTCCGACCTGTACTCGGTCGGCATCATGCTGTTCCAGCTGCTGACCGGGCGCCTCCCGTTCGATGCGGACTCCCCGCTCGCCATCGCGTACGCGCACGTCCAGGAGGAGCCGGTCGCGCCCTCCACCATCAACCGGTCGATCACCCCGGCGATGGACGCGCTCGTCGCCCGCGCACTGAGGAAGAATCCGAACGAGCGCTTCCCCAGCGCCGCGGCGATGCAGGACGAGATCGCGCGCGTGCTGAGCGCGAGCGGGCAGACGGGTGCCCCGGTGATCGTCGCGGGTGCACCGTCGAACAGCGGCTCGGGCGTCGGCTCGGCGGTCTTCCCGCCGGTCGACCAGTCCACCGCGACGCCGCACGGCGTCCAGACGCCCTACCAGCCGGGCCCGTACCACTCCGGCGCCCAGCCGGGCCCGTACGGTCCGCCGACCCCGGCACCGGCACCTTCGTACGGTTATCCCCAGGCGGCCCCGGCGTACCAGAACCCGGCCCCGATGTCCCCGATGCAGACCCCGCCGCCGTACGCGGTCGCGTCGCAGTCCGGCTCCGGCGGGGGCGGCTCCAAGCGGAACATGCCGGTGGTCGTGGGTTCGATCGTGGTCGCGCTGATCGCCATCGGCGGACTGATCGCGGTTCTCTCGCTGAAGGACGGCACGGGTTCGGGCGGCAACTCCGCGAGCGCATCGCCGGCCGCGGGCGAGCACAAGGATCCGGAGCGGAACCGGACGATGGACACCGAGGACTGCACGGACGCCATGGAGGACAACGACGACCCGAACAAGGTCGACGCCCCGAGCTTCATCTACAAGGACATCCTCTCCGCGAAGGCGTGCGCGGCCGCGGCGGGATGGACGATCAAGCAGATCGAGGTGCCGGGGAACACCTACGCGGAGGACCAGGTCATCGACCAGTTCCCCTCCGCGGGTACCGCGGTTCCCAAGACCGGAGCCCACTTCGAGCTGCGTATCGCGACGGGCGACCCGGCCTGATCGCGACGAGCGGCCTGACACCGGCCGCGGGCCTGATGGGGATGCGGGCGGGCTGACCTGAGGGACGGCCGGGCGGGCCGTGGGCCCGGTGCGCGTGCCGCGGGCGGGCGACGCTCCATGGGCGTGTGTGCAGGGCAGCGCGCGTGTGGCGTCGCGTGTGGCGCCGTGCGTAGGACCTTGTGTGGGGCCGTGCGGGTGACAGCGAACCGTGAGGCGACTTCGGGTATCCGCTGCATCCGAGGTGCCGGTAGACCCGAGATGCCGGACATATCGCCACATGTGACGCTGACCTCATGGCTCTCGGACTTCTCCCCTCCCGGCCCACGAGGTGCGTGGCCTGCCTCATATTGACGGCAGGCGCGACGCTGGGGAGCGCCACCGGCGTGGCGCATGCGGACCGGCGCACTCCCGGCGGAATACCGGGCACGGTCAGCACTCCGACGGTTCCGCCCCTGACCCCACCGGCCGGGCCTTCCGGCCCGTCTTCCGCCGCCCCGCCGTCCTCGACCCCGCCGTCCGCCACCTCGGGTGCCGATCCGACGGGCAAGGCTTCGTTCACTCCTTCGGCCGAACCCTCGACCGCACCGACGGCCTCCCCCTCGGACAGCAGTCCGGCCACCCCTTCCCCGGGAGACGACACGGGCAACACGGGCCATACGGGCGATGACGCGGGCGACGATGCCGACGGCGACATAACGCCCTCTCCGGGCGAGAGTCCGGCCGCCCCCGCGTCCCCGGCTCAGCCTCCGTCCGCCGCTCCGGTCTCCGCACCGCTCTCGGCCTCCCCCTCCCCCAGCTCCTCCGCCTCGGACCCCGGGACCCCGGCCTCCGAGGCGCAGCCTCCGCTCGCCGGGCGCCTGGCCGGCGAGGGGCGGGCCCGGCCCGGACGACAGCTTCCTGCCGGTGAGCCCGCACCCGATGACAGCGCGTTCGACGACCCCGACACGCAGCCCGCGGCGACCGATCCGGGGCCGGCGACAGCCGTGACACCGGCGGCGAGCCCCTTCCCCGAGCCCGGCCGGCCGGCCTCCCGGGCCCTCGGTGCACCGGCCGTGGAGCGGGTGCAGCGGGTGTCGCTGGGGGCCGGAATCACGCTGATAGGGCTGGGGCTGGGCTTCCTGGCCCTCCGCATGCGCCGCCCGGTCTGACACCGGACACAGGACGCCGGCACAGGACCCGCCGCTCACGGACTCACCGACCGATTCGATGCCACCACAGGCGGTGGATCAACCGTTTACGGGGGCACCACCGTCCTGTACGGCAGGTGTGGGAGACAATGACGCCATGGAGATGCCGAGGAATGAACGGTCGCAGGAGCACCCCCAAGTCCTCGTGGTGGGGCAGGACGGCATGGCGATCGGCGGCGGTGGCGCTGACGACGAGTCGCGTGAGGTCCCAGTGACGGAGATGGTCGAACAGCCCGCGAAGGTCATGCGCATCGGCAGCATGATCAAGCAGCTCCTGGAGGAGGTCAGAGCGGCTCCTCTCGACGAGGCGAGCCGGGTCAGGCTCAAGGAGATCCACGCAGGTTCCGTGAAGGAGCTGGAGGACGGTCTCGCGCCGGAGCTGGTGGAGGAGCTGGAACGGCTCTCCTTGCCGTTCACCGAGGACTCGGTGCCCTCCGAGGCGGAACTCCGGATCGCACAGGCTCAGTTGGTGGGCTGGCTGGAGGGTCTCTTCCACGGTATCCAGACGGCGCTCTTCGCCCAGCAGATGGCGGCACGAGCCCAGCTGGAGCAGATGCGGCGTGCCCTCCCGCCGGGGAGCGGGCACGAGGAAGAGGGCGGCGCGGACCAGGGCGGGGCCATCCGGTCGGGCCCGTACCTCTAGTCCTGTCACCGGCACCAGGCCGTACGCCCTGAGAGCCGGCCGCTCCCCCTCCGGTGCGTGTACATCAGTCACTCAGCGACAACGCCAAAGCCCGGCGCACAGGGTCGACGACCTGTGTGCCGGGCACCGTTGTATGTGCTGAGGTTGCGGAGGAGTAAGGGGGTTGAGGGGTGAGGGGGGGTTGAGGGGTGAGGGGGCTACTGACATGCGGTCACCGGCGGAACCCGTGACCGCTCCCGGAACAATCAGTCCACGGGCGTCTGCAGGAGCACCTTCCCGATGTGCCCACTGGACTCCAGCACCCGGTGCGCCTCGGCAGCATCCGACATCGGCAGCGTGCGGTCCACGATCGGCTGTACGACGCCGTCGGCGATCAGCGGCCAGACGTGCTCGCGTACGGCGGCGACGATGGCGGCCTTCTCGGCAAGGGGACGGCCGCGCAGGGAGGTCGCGGTGATGGCGGCCCGCTTGTTCAGTAGGGCACTGAGATTCAACTCGCCCTTGACGCCGCCCTGGAGACCGATGATGGCCAGTCGGCCGTTGACGGCAAGTGCCTTCACGTTCCGGTCCAGGTACTTCGCGCCCATGATGTCGAGGATGACATCGGCACCGACCCCGCCCGTCGCCTTGTGCAGCTCCTCGACGAAGTCCTGCTCCCGGTAGTCGATCAGGATGTCGGCCCCGAGCTCCGCACAGCGCTCCAGCTTCTCCGGTCCGCCCGCGGTCACCGCGACTCGCGCACCCACGGCCTTGGCGAGCTGGATCGCCATCGTGCCGATGCCGCTGGATCCGCCGTGCACCAACAACGTCTCACCGGGGCGCAGATGGGCCACCATGAAGACGTTCGACCAGACGGTGGCCGTCACTTCGGGCAGCGCCGCGGCCCGAGTCAGATCGACCCCGTCCGGTACGGGCAGCAACTGGCCGGCGGGCACGGCAACCTTCTCCGCGTAGCCGCCGCCCGCCAGGAGCGCACACACCTCGTCGCCGACCGCCCAGCCGGTGACGCCGGGCCCGAGCGCGGTGATGCGGCCCGCGCACTCCAGGCCCGGGTACGGGGATGCGCCGGGGGGCGGGTTGTAGAACCCCTGCCTCTGCAGCACGTCGGCGCGATTGACCGCACTGGACACGACGTCGACGAGAACCTCGCCCTCGCCCACCACCGGATCCGGCACCTCGGCCCATACGAGCGCCTCGGGGCCACCGGGTTCAGGAATCGTGATCGCATACATGGCGGCGAGGCTACTCCGTGGGATGTCCCGGACGATGTCGTCGCGACGGCAGGCCTCGGGACAACCTGTGCGGCGGGCCGCGTCCATGGAGGCGGGCCGGGCTGGGCCGGGCTGGGCCGGCGGCGCAGCCCGGCCCGCGACACCGGAGGCACGAGGCCCGGCGCACGACACCGGCTTGCCCTGCCGGTCCGCGGGAGCTCACCGCGACCGGTTGCGCGCGGCCCGGCTACGGCAGTGGCGTGCCCGTGGGCGGAGGGGTCAGCGGTGGCTCATTCGTGGCACGCACGATGGTGATCAGGCGGTCCGTCAACTGCAGGGGGCTGGCGGCCGGATCGTCGTATCCGAGCAGCCGATGTCCGCGCAGCACACTGACCACGAGATCGTCGGTCTCCCGGACGCTCTTCCCTACCTCGGCCTTTATCACCGGCCGCTCGACGAGATCGAGCCCGCTGCCCTGCTGGATCAGGTCCTCCATCACCGTGCCCGCGCTGGGGCTGAGCACAGAGAGACCGAGCAGCCGGCCCGCCGCACTGGCACTGGTGATCACGGCGTCCGCACCGGACTGACGGAGCAGCGGAGCGTTCTCCTCCTCGCGCACCGCGGCGACGATCTTCGCACCTCGGTTGAGCTGCCGCGCGGTCAAGGCCACCAGCACCGCCGTGTCGTCGCGCTGGGTGGCGATGATGATCTGACGCGCCTTCTGGAGTTCGGCCCGCAGCAGGACCTCGCTGCGTGTCGCGTCACCGACCACACCCACGAAGCCCTCGGCGTTGGCGATCTCTATCACCTTGGTCGCCGGGTCGACGATGACGATCTGTTCCTTCTTCAGGCCGGTGGCCCGCAAGGTCTGGATGGCTGATCGGCCCTTGGTGCCGAAGCCCACGACAACGGTGTGGTCACGCAAGTTGGTTCTCCAACGCTTCAGCCGGAAATCCTCCCGGGTCCGTTCGGTGAGGACCTCGAGAGTGGTGCCGACCAGGATGATCAGGAAGAGCACCCGCAGCGGTGTCACGAGCACCACATTGGTGAGCCGGGCAGCGTCCCCGTACGGGGTGATGTCGCCGTAGCCGGTGGTGGAGAGGGTGACCGTCGCGTAGTACACCGAGTCCAGCAGGCCGACCTTGCCGTCGGCGGCGTCGTGATAGCCGCCACGGTCGAGCCAGACGATCAGCACCGTGACGGCAAGCACCATCAACGCCATCATCAGCCGCTTGGCGACCTGCCGCGCCGGCCCTTCGGTGACCCTGCGCGGGAGCGACACCCGTGTGGGTGCGACATACTCGTCGGCATGCCTGGCCATCGCATCATGGCCGGGAAGTTTCACGTGAAACACCCTTCCGTCCACGGCGTCGCCGAGGCCCACGGCAGATCGAGGATCTCCACCTCGGTGCCGGACCGTACCCCGCCCGGTGGCACGACGGCCAGCCCGTCCGCCGCGGCAATCCCCCGCAGCATCGCCGGACCGTTGTAGCGCAGCGGTATGACGTACTCGGCACCGGTGCCGGTTCCCGTGTCTCTGGGGGCTCCGGGGGCTCCGGGGGTGCCCATGCCGTTCCTGGTGCCGCCCGCACGGCCCGCATAGCCTGCGCCGCCCGCCCCGCCTCCACGACGGACGACGGGCACCAGGCGGGTGTCATGCGGGTGCCCGTGCACCTCGTGGCGTACGGGCACCCGGTGCGGCGCCCGGGGCGTGTGACCCGCCAGCCCACGGAGCAGGGGCTCGGCGAGCGTGAGGAGCCCGGAGACGGCGGCCAGCGGGTTGCCGGGCAGTCCGACCAGATGAGGGCCCGACTCCCCGTTCTCCGCTCCGAGCCTGGCCAGCAACATCGGGTGACCGGGGCGGACGGCGACGCCGTCGACCAGCAGCTCGGCCCCGATCTCGGCGAGGACCGGGTGGACGTGGTCGACGGGACCCGCGGCCGTACCCCCGGTGGTGATGACCAGGTCGGCGTCGGAGGTGGTGAGGGCACGCCGGAGAGCCGCCGCGTCGTCACCGAGACGCTGCGGCGCGGAGACTTCGGCGCCCAGCGCGCGCAGCCAGGGGCCGATCATCGGGCCGAGCGCGTCGCGGATCAGTCCGTCCTGCGGCAGGCCGCTGGTCAGCAGTTCGTCGCCGAGGACGAGGACGTCGACGCGGGGGCGGGGAACGGTGACGAGTTCGTCGTACCCCGCGGCCGCGGCAAGCCCCAGGACAGCGGGTGTCACCAGAACTCCGGCGGGAAGGAGCTGGTCCCCGGAGCGGCATTCCTGACCGCAAGGCCTGATGTCCTGCCCGGGATGCACCTGCTGCTTCGCATGAAGCAGCCCCTTGGCCTCGTCCACGCGGGCATGTTCGCTGCGGATGACGGCATTGGCGTCCATCGGGATGCGAGCGCCAGTGGCGATCCGTACGGCTTCGCCGTCGGGAAGCGCGGCGAGGGCGCTGTGCCCGGCGAGGATGCCCAGGTCCCGGCCCGGACGCCGGCCTGTGCCCGGGGCCTCGGAGCCCTTCCCGTCGTTTCCGGCCCTTTCGGTTTCGCGGATGATCCACGGCCCCGGTCCGGTGACGACCCAGCCGTCCATGGCGGAGGTGTCGAACGACGGCAGATCGGTGAGTGCGATCAGGGGCTCGGCAATGACATGACCGAGCGCTTGGTCCAGCGGAAGCCGCAGGGTACGGGCAGGAGCGTCACGGCCTGATCGTGCCGCGAGAGCGCGCGCCTCCCGCCAGGGCGTCGCCCGTCCGCGCCGGTCGCTTCCGTGGGGCCGGCCGGTGCCCCGGCTCGGCGTCGAGGGCATGGGCTGAGCTGCTCGCGCGGGCTTTTCGGCGCAGTGGGGCCGGTCGGTGGGCTCCTGCTCCTCCTGCTCCGAGGAGCGGGAGCCGGCGCGGTGGGAGGGATCCTCGGCGCGGGGCCGGCCCTCGGCGTGGGACCGGCCCTCGGCATGGGACCGGCCCTCGGCATGGGACTGGTCCGCGGCGTGGGACTGGTCCGAGGGCCGCGAGCGGCGGGTGGAGCCGGACTGGCTCGATGACTGACGCCCGACCAGGGCGAGGGCCTGTTCGAAAGCCAGGTCCTCCTCGGAGGCCCGAAGCTCCTTGGGACTCCGTCCTCGGTCCGCCGTCGGAGGACGGTCGATCGTCGGCGCGAAGGGACCCGCCGGAGGCGAGTCGATCACCGAGGACCAGTCGGCCACCGAAGAAGAATCGACCACCGAGGAGCAGTCGGCCACCGAAGGAGAATCGATAACCGAGGAGCAGTCGGCCACCGAAGGCGAGGGGGCCGCCGAAGGCCCACCGCTCTTCGACGCCGCGTCGGCCGCGGGATCCCGGTCGGACCTGCCGTCATGAGCTGTCATTGCGTCTCGTTCTCATCCGCCCACCGAAGGGCGAGCGCGGTGGCCTTGCGGGCGGCCTCGGCCACTGCCTCCTGGCCGTCGCTGTCAGCGCTCGCCTTCGCCGCCGCGTACCCGACCAGGAAGGTCGTCAACGGTGCGGCGGGGCGGGCGACGCCATGAGCGGCATCACGGGCGAGATCCAGCAGGACATCGGTGTCGACGTCCAGCTCGATGCCCAGTTCGGTCTTGACTGCGGTGATCCATTCGTCCAGCACGGTCCCATGCTCTCTGATCCGGGCACGGGCCGACGCGATGTCCTCCCAGGTGTCGCAGTCGAAGGAGGCGAGAGGATCGGCCTCCACCCGGACCAGGTCGAGCTCGTTCGTCAGCAACCGCAGAGGAAGCCCGGACAGGTCGCCGTGCTCGGTGGCGAGCAGCGCGAGTTCGCGGCGCAGCGATTCCCCGCGATAGACGGCGACGAGAGGTTGGTCGCGACCGTCCCGATCCGTGCACAGAGCCCCGTCCCCCGTCCCGTCACCGGCGGCGGCCAGGAGTGCTCCGACCGTGCTCGGCCCGAGGAACGGGAGGTCGGCGGAGAGCACGACAACCCATTCCGCCTCGGTGTGCCGCACCCCTGCCCCGAGGGCGGCCAGCGGGCCACCGCCCTGTGGTTCTTCGCGCGTCCAGGTCACTGTGCGTACCGTGGGGCGCCGCCCGCCCACCACCACGGCGGTCGAGGCGCCGGCGCAGGCCGCGAGCACCCGGTCGAGCAACGCACGCCCACCGACCCGGATTCCGGGCTTGTCGGCGCCGCCGAGCCTCCTGGCAGCCCCTCCGGCAAGGACGATTGCGTCATACACGGTCATGCATCCGAGTATGCGGGCCGCAGCCTCCCGTCGATCCTCCCCCTCCTCGAATCCCGCGGATCCAGCGCAGGAAACGGGAGCCCGCGACCGTTTCCTCCTACAACGTGCGCAGCAGCACAGCCGGTTGTTCCACGCAGTCGGCCACGTAGCGCAGGAAGCCACCTGCCGTACCGCCATCGCAGACCCGATGGTCGAAGGTCAGCGAGAGCTGGACGACCTGGCGTACGGCCAGCTCGCCCCCGTGCACCCACGGCTTCGGGACGATCCGGCCGACGCCCAGCATCGCCGCCTCCGGATGGTTGATGATCGGCGTCGAGCCATCGACCCCGAACACCCCGTAGTTGTTCAGCGTGAACGTCCCGCCGGTCAGTTCCGCCGGGCTGATTCTCCCGGTCCGGGCAGCCTCGGTCAGCCGGGCGATCTCGGCCCCGATCGACTCCGTGTTCCGGGCCTGCGCGTCCCGGACGACGGGCACGACCAGCCCCCGCTCGGTCTGGGCGGCGAACCCGAGATGGATCTCGGGCAGCCGCACGATCTCCCGCGCCTCAGGATCCACCACGGAATTGAGTTCGGGGAATCGGGCCAGCGCAGCGGTACAGATACGTGCCAGCAGGGCGAGTACCGACACCTTGGGTCCGGCGGCCGGACCACCGGCACGGTTCATCGCGGACCTGACCGCCATGAGTTCGGTGGCGTCGGCATCCACCCAGCACGTGGCATCGGGGATCTCCCGCCGGCTGCGGGCCAGTTTGTCGGCCACCGCGCCCCGCACACCGCGCAACGGGATCCGCTCCACTGCCGGCCCCGCAGCCCTCTCGGCCAACGCCGACCGCACCTGTGAAGGCGAGGTCACTGCCGCAATCGGCTCCGGTGCCGGCGGGACCGCGGTCGGGGCCTGGGCGGACACCGCAGCCCCCGCTGCCGACGCCTTGATCGCGGACTCGACGTCGGACCGCAGGATCAGCCCGTCAGGGCCGGATCCGGTGAGTTGCCGCAGATCGAGATCATGCTGCCTCGCCAGTTTCCGCACCAGCGGGGAGACGACGGCCACCGGCCCCTGCACCACATTCGGAGCCGCCCCGGACGCCCCAGCCGTCTGTGCGGCACCAGGCGTCGCCAACGCTTCGGGACGGACCCTCCGGCGGCGCGCTGCCGGTGCACCGGTCCCGTACCCGACCAGTACGTTCCCCGACTTGCCCGACTGTTCCGTCTCCCCGGAACCGCAACCCGCGCTGTCAGGGCAGCCGTCCGGCCCTCCCGTCGACGCCTCCGCCCCGGAACCAGTGCCTGGCCTCGCGTCCGACCCCGGCCCCACCGGCCCCATGACTCCCAGATCCGCCCCGGACCCCACAGCCACCGTCAGAAGCGGTGCCCCGACCGGCAGTTCCGTACCCTCCTCACCAAACCGTGCGGTCACCACGCCCCCGTACGGGCACGGCACCTCCACCATCGCCTTGGCCGTCTCCACCTCGACGACCGGCTGGTCGATGGCGACGACATCACCGACCTCCACCAACCAGCGCACGATCTCCGCCTCGGTGAGTCCCTCGCCGAGATCCGGCAGCTTGAACTCGCATACCTGGGGCATCAGCTCTCCGCCTCCCACTGCAGGCGGGCCACCGCGTCGAGCACCCGGTCCACGCCCGGCAGGTGGTGCCGCTCCTGCATCGGCGGCGGATACGGAATGTCGAACCCGGTGACCCGCAGCACCGGAGCCTCCAGATGGTGGAAGCAGCGCTCGGTGACCCGGGCCGCGATCTCGCCGCCCGGACCGCCGAAACCGGAGGACTCATGGACGACGACGGCGCGTCCGGTGCGCCGGACCGAAGCCGCGACGGTCTCGTCGTCGAACGGCACCAGCGAGCGCAGATCGACCACTTCGAGGTCCCAGCCCTCTTCGACGGCTGCTTCAGCGGCCTCCAGACAGACCGGCAGCGAGGGCCCGTACGTGATCAGGGTGGCACTGCGCCCGGGCCGTCGGACGACAGCCCGCCCGACGGGCTCCACGGCCACCGGCGCGTCCGGCGACCAGTCGGCCCTGGACCAGTAGAGCCGCTTGGGTTCCAGGAAGACCACAGGGTCGTCGGAGGCGATCGACGCCCTCAGCAGTCCATACGCGTCCTCGACCGTCGCCGGCGTGACGACGTGGAGGCCGGGCGTCGCCATGTAGTACGCCTCCGAGGAGTCACTGTGATGCTCGACCCCGCCGATCCCGCCGCCGTACGGCACCCGGACCGTGATCGGCAAAGGCATGGCTCCGCCCGTCCGGTTCCGCATCTTGGCGACGTGGCTGAGGAGCTGCTCGAAGGCCGGGTAGGCAAAGGCATCGAACTGCATCTCCACCACGGGCCGCAGCCCGTACATCGCCATGCCGACGGCCGTGCCGAGGATGCCCGCCTCGGCCAGCGGGGTATCCGTACAACGGTCCTCGCCGAACTCCTTCGTCAGACCGTCGGTGATCCGGAACACCCCGCCGAGCGTGCCCACGTCCTCGCCGAGAACGTGTACCGCCGGGTCCTCCGCCATCGCGTCGTGCAACGCCCGCCCGAGGGCCTGCGCCATGGTGGCGGGTCGGGCCTTCGCCCTGGGTTCTTCGGCCGGTGCCGCTGCGGTGGTCATCGCCCCTCCTCCACGCCTTCGTGGCCGTGCCGGTCCTGCCCGGCCTCCAGCTCGACACGCAACCGGGCGGCCTGCTCCCGCAGTTGCGTGGTCTGTTCCGCGTACACATGGGAAAAGAGAGCCATCGGGTCCAGCACCGGGTCGGTGTTCATCCGCTCGCGCAAGGCCGCCGCCATCCGTTCCGCGGCCGCGTGCGCCTCCCTCATCGCATCCTCACCGAGCAGTCCCCGCCCGGTCAGCTCCTGTTCCAGAAGCAGGATCGGATCGTGCGCACGCCACGCCTCCACTTCACTGTCGCTTCGGTAGCGCGTGGCGTCGTCGGCGTTCGTATGGGCATCCAGGCGGTACGTCACCGCCTCGACGAGCGTCGGACCGCCACCGCTCCGGGCCCGTGCCACCGCATCGCCGAGGACCTGATGCACGGCGGCCACGTCATTGCCGTCCACCAGCCGCCCCGGCATTCCGTATCCCACGGCCTTGTGCGCCAGGGACGGAGCCGCAGTCTGCTTGGCCAGCGGTACGGAGATCGCGAAGCCGTTGTTCTGCACGAGGAAGACGACCGGGGCACGCCAGACCGCCGCGAAATTCAGCGCCTCGTGGAAATCGCCCTCGCTGGTCCCGCCGTCCCCGACCATGGCCAGCGCCACCACGTCGTCGCCCTTGAGGCGTGCCGCGTGCGCCAGACCCACCGCGTGCGGCAGCTGCGTGGCAAGGGGGGTGCAGAGGGGGGCGATGCGGTGCTCGCGCGGGTCGTATCCGGTGTGTCGGTCGCCGCGGAGCAGGGTCAGTGCTTCGACCGGGTCCAGGCCACGCGCCACGGCCGCCAGCGTGTCGCGATAGCTGGGAAACAGCCAGTCCCGCTCCTTCAGCACCAGCGCCGCCGCTATCTCGCAGGCCTCCTGCCCGGTGCTCGACGGGTAGACGGCGAGCCGGCCCTGTTTCGTGAGTGCGGTGGCCTGCGCGTTGTACCGCCGGCCGCGCACCAGCTCCGCGTAGAGACGCAGCAGCAGCTCGGGGTCGGCATCGGCCACGGCGTCCGTACCGAGCACCCGGTACGGCTCGGGGTCCGGGAGCAGCGGCGCGGGATCGGTGAGCGGCTTCCAGGCCGGGGGCGGCGTGGGCCGGTAAGCAGCCGCGCCGGGCAGCTCTTGGACCGTCATGACAAGCACCTCCTGGCATCAAGGGTTTCGAGCGGCGTACGAGGGCATCGGAGGATGATCCGGCGCCGACAGGGTTCGAAATACATCGAAATGTCGAGACTGCACGAGGCGCGGATGTGGTGTGCCTCACCTACCGATTGTTCGGTCGCGGGCGCATTTTGGCTACAGGCACCTTCAGCCTGTGGACAAACGGTTCTCCACAGCCTGGGATGGGGACAGGTCGTCCAGGACAGGGAGGCACGGGCGCATGTCAGCTGAACAAATGGCCGCCGGGGACGAGGAACCCGGCCGGCTGCCGCCCGCGCGGCCGCTCGACGCCATCGACCATGACATCCTGCGACTGCTCCAGACGGATGGCCGTGCCTCGATACGGTCGGTGGCCGATCGCGTCCATGTGTCCCGGGCCAATGCCTATGCCCGAATCAACCGGCTCATCGACGACGGCGTGATCCGCGGTTTCAGCGCGCGCGTGAACCATGAGCGGGCGGGCCAGGGCGCCTCCGCGTACATCACACTCAAGATCGTCCAGAATTCCTGGCGCACCGTGCGCGAGCAGCTCCAGGCACTGCCGGGGGCCACCCACATCGCACTGGTCAGCGGCGACTTCGATGTCCTGCTCCTGGTGCACACACAGGACAACAGGTCGCTGCGCGAGCTGGTCCTGACCCGAATCCAGGCCATCCCCGAGGTGCTCTCCACTCGCACTCTTCTGGTGTTCGAGGAAACGGACCTGGCTTTGGGCCCGACCAGGCCCACGGAGCTGACCTGACGGAAACCGGACAGAGCGGGGACGGCACCACGAGCAGCACGGCAACGGACGCGATACCGGGAGCACGCAGGGCAGCGACCACGCCGGCGAACGAGCTCCGGACCCGTCCGGCCGCCAACCGCTCAGCGACTCAGCGGTTGGACCGCATCCCCTCGAAAGCCACTCGGACCAGCGTGTCCGCGAGTCGCTCCTCGTCGACACCGCCGTCCGGCTGCGGCCGATACCACTCCACCAGGGAGTTGACCATCCCGAAGAGCAGCCGGGTCACCAGCCGTATGTCCATGTCGGAGCGGAGATCGCCGTCCTTGACCGCCGCCCTGAGCAGCTCGGTCACCCGGTGGTCGAACTCACGGCGCCGCTCCATGGCCCAGCGTTCGGTCTGCGTATTGCCCCGCACGCGCAACAGCAGTGTCACATAAGGAAGTTCGGCTATCAGCACATCGACGGTACGGCGGGTGACGTACTCGACACGCTCGATCGCGCGCCCCTGCGTCGCTCCCGGCTCGTCGAGGATTCCGAAGAGTCCGTCCAGTGCCCGGCTCACCGCACGGCGGAGCAGTTCCTCCTTGCCCGCGACGTGGTGGTAGATGGAGGACTTGGAGATGCCTGCCGCCTTGGAGAGATGCTCCATGGACGTGCCGTCGTAGCCGCGCTCGTTGAAGACACGGACGGCGACGGTGAGCAGGGTCTCCGGGGTGTACGTGTCCCGCTTGGCCGTGGTCATGTCCGCGATCCTCCCCTACGAGTTGTCCACAGGTTTGGCGGGCCCCCTTGTCCCGACCGATCGTTCGGTTACTCTAACTCTGTCCGCCCGTCCCTGCCCAGCTCGATGAGGAGTTGGTCCGTCATGGCCGCCGAGCTCTCCCCGCACCTGTTGTCCGAGAAGCACCGCCCCACGCTCGACCAGGCCCTCGACGCGATCCGTGCGCGCGCCTACTGGTCCCCGCACCCCGAGCATCCGAAGGCGTACGGCGAGGGAGGCGCCCCTGGCAGCCTGAGCGCCGCCGAGGGCAAGGCCGCTTTCGACGCCGTCCTGCACACCCGGCTCGACCTCGGCCAACCGGGCACCGACGGCTGGACCGGCGGAGAGACCTCTCCGTACGGCCCGGAGCTGGGCGTCGAGTATCCGCACGCCGACCCGGACGTCCTGATTCCGGCCATGCGCGCGGGAATGGCCGCCTGGCGGGCGGCAGGACCCGAGACGAGGGCACTGGTCTGTCTGGAGATCCTGGCTCGGATCAGCGCCAGGACCCATGAGTTCGGCCAGGCCGTGATGCACACCAGTGGCCAGGCCTTCCTGATGGCGTTCCAGGCGGGCGGCCCACACGCCCAGGACCGCGGCCTGGAGGCGGTGGCCTATGCGTACGAGGAGCAGATCCGCACGCCGCAGAACGCCGACTGGTCCAAGCCCCAGGGCAAGCGCGACCCGCTCCGGCTGCACAAGTCGTTCACCGCGGCACCCCGCGGCATCTCGCTCCTGATCGGCT
This sequence comes from Streptomyces sp. NPDC052052, assembly GCF_040680455.1. Classification (NCBI taxonomy): domain Bacteria; kingdom Bacillati; phylum Actinomycetota; class Actinomycetes; order Kitasatosporales; family Streptomycetaceae; genus Streptomyces; species Streptomyces sp. NPDC052052. Next base: position 156,557 of record NZ_JBFAWU010000012.1, read on the forward strand.
GCAACACGTTCCCCACGTGGAACGGCTATCCGGGGCTCTTCGCCTCCCTGGCCACCGGAAATCCTGTCCTGGTCAAGCCCCATCCACGCGCCGTGCTTCCGCTGGCGCTCACGGTCCAGCTGGCCCGCGACGTGCTGGTCGAGGCGGGCTTCGATCCCAACCTGGTCGCCCTGGCCGCCGAACGGCCTGGCGAGGGCATTGCGAAGACCCTCGCCCTGCGCCCCGAGATCAAGATCATCGACTACACCGGGTCCCCCGCCTTCGGCGAGTGGCTGGAGGCCAATGCCCGCCAGGCCCAGGTCTACACGGAAAAGGCCGGGGTCAACACCATCGTCCTCGACTCCACCGACGACTACCGGGGAATGCTCGCCAACCTGGCGTTCTCGCTCTCCCTGTACAGCGGCCAGATGTGCACCACACCGCAGAACCTGCTGATCCCCCGCGCCGGCATCACGACCGACGCCGGCGACAAGACCTACGACGAGGTCATCGAGGACATCGCCGCCGCGGTCGACGGTCTGCTGGGCGACGACGCCCGGGCGAACGGACTGCTCGGCGCCCTGGTGAACCCTGACGTGAAGGCGCGTCTCGAGGCGGCCGAGGAACTGGGTGAAGTCGCCCTGCGCTCTCGAGAGGTGGTCAACCCCGACTTCCCCGACGCCGTGGTCCGCACCCCTGCCGTCGTGAAACTGGACAGCGCCAAGCCCGATGACGAGGAGCACTTCCTGTCGGAGTGCTTCGGACCGGTGTCCTTCGCGGTAGCGGTCGACTCGACGGCCGACGCCGTGGAGTTGCTCCGCCGCACGATCCGCGACAAGGGCGCGATGACCGTAGGCGCCTACTCCACCTCACCTGAGGTGGAGCGCGCGGTGGAAGACGTCTGCCTGGAGGAATCGGCCCAGCTCTCGCTGAACCTGACTGGCGGGGTATACGTCAACCAGACCGCGGCGTTCTCCGATTTCCACGGCTCGGGCGGCAATCCGGCAGCGAACGCGGCGCTGTGCGACGGAGCCTTCGTCGCAAACCGGTTCCGTATGGTGGAAGTCCGCCGCCAGGCGTAGACCCTTCCATGCCCCGGGCGCCTCTGCTCTCTTCGCGTTCGGGGCGGAGTCCGGGCCGCTCCCTCGGACAGGACAGGGAGCGGCCCGGACAAGGCAGAGGGAAGGGCCAGGGCCGGGCACGGGCTCGGCAGGCGACCGCGCCCCCCACGTCTCGCCTTCGCCCACCCCGCCCGCTCAGAGTCCCGGGCCGCTCCCGGCCCCGGGCTCCCGCCCCGCCTCCGGGATCTCCGCATAGCGCTGCACCCATGCATGCATGGCAATCGCGGCCGCGGCTCCCGCGTTGATCGACCGCGTCGATCCGAACTGCGCAATGGAGCACACCATCTCCGCGTGCTCGCGAGCCTCCTCGGTCAGTCCGGGCCCTTCCTGCCCGAAGAGCAGCACACACCGCCGCGGCAGCTCGGTCCGTTCCAGCGGCACGGCCCCAGGCAAGTTGTCGATCCCGATGATCGGCAGTCCCTCCGCCCCCGCCCACGCGGTCAGCGATTCCGTGTCGGGGTGGTGCCTCACATGCTGGTACCGGTCGGTGACCATCGCACCACGCCGATTCCAGCGCCGCCGCCCCACGATGTGGATCTCCTTGGCGAGGAAGGCGTTCGCCGTACGCACAACGGAGCCAATATTGAAATCGTGGCCCCAGTTCTCGACCGCCACATGGAAGTCGTGCCGCCGCAGGTCCAGATCGGCGACGATCGCCTCCCGTGTCCAGTACCGGTAGGCGTCGCCCACGTTGCGCCGGTCGCCGTGCGCCAACAGCTCGGGGTCGTACCGGTCGCCCACCGGCCAGGGAAGCGGATGTGGCCCGACGCCGATCTCCGCCCCGAATCCGTCGTCGTACTGCAGGGGCTCCGTCGCCGACGCGGCGCCAACGATAGGTTCACGCGCCGACGAATCCTCGATCGGCGATCGCCCGCCGGTACCCGCGATACTGCCTGTGCTGCCACTTCTGCCGCTCTCACTGCTCACCCGACGAGCGTATGGCCCCCGTCGTCTCTGTGGTGCAGGGCCTCCTCGTCATCGACCGCACGCCGCTGCCCCGGCACCTTGCCCCTGCGCGAGAACCGCGAGAACAGCAGGTCCCGTCCGAGGGTCGCCCGGCCGCCGAGCCACACCAGGAAGACGGTGGGCAGGAAGACGGAGTCTGCGGCGATCATCGCCATCGAGAAGAAGGGCAGCCCGAGCACCACGGCGATACCCGCGTGCTCGCACATCATGAGGACGAGCAAGGTGTTCTTGACCCGGCGGTTGAACAGGGTGAAGGGGAAAGCGACCTGAACGATGACCGTGCCGTACGTCAGCAGCATCACCATGATCCCGCTGGACGCCAGGATGTCCGACAGTCCGGGCCAGGGCATGAAGTAGTCGAGCCGGAGCGCGTAGTACAGCGCAGTGCCGTCCTGCCACCGCGACCCCTGGATCTTGTACCACCCTGCCGTCGCGTAGATCAGACAGACCTCAGCCATGATCACGACGAGAGTCGCATTGTGGGCGAGATTGGCGATGACATCGAACAGGGTGCGCGCTTCACTGTGCGGCGCGCGCCGGTTCACGGCCCACCAGGCGCCCTGACCGACCCAGAGGACCCAGAAGAGCACGGGCAGCCACCAGGTGCCGCCGAGGCCGTCCGTGAAGGTGGCCACGACCAGCACCAGGCCGAGCACCCCCCAGAGAATCGGGCCGGCCGCGTCTCCCCGTACCGAACGACGCGGACCGTCGTCCTCCGCGTCGGGCTCCGTGCCCGCCCCTGCGCCGATGCCCGCCTCGGTGCCCGCGTCCGTCGGACGGTCTGCACGGACCGAACGCACCGAACGCGCCGCGCGCCGCGCGTCCCATGACCAGACCTGCCCACAGCGCGTCAGCACCAGATAGATCGACATCAGGTGAATGACGTTGTCGCCACCGTCACCCAGGAAAATGCTGCGGTTCTGCAGGGAGAGAACACCGACCATGAAGAGGACCGACATGGCCCGGGTGTGCCAGCCGATCATCAACAGCGCCGCGGAGAGCAGAGCAACCCCGTACACGATCTCGAACCAGATCGTGCTGTCCGACCACATGAGCACGGTGAAGGCTTGATTGCCCGATATGAGCTGCTGTGCCATGTCCCAGCGCCACGGTGCGTCCGGACCGTACAGCTCGTGGCGGTGCGGCAGTTCGCGGAGCAGGAACAGCAGAAAAGTGGCGGAGAAACCGATCCGGATGACGGCACTCTGGTACGGGCCCAGAGCTGCGGAGGTGATGCGCTGAATGCCGTGGGCGAGCTTGTGGTCGAAGGCGGACGTCCTCACTTGTTCGCCCCCCTGGCGTTCTCGGGAAGGTCGGCAGAGGTCACGGTCCACCAGGGCAGCACCCGGTAGGTCGGCTTCGTGCCGATCTTCTCCTCGCTCCATGCGGGCGCCGCGACGGAGCGCACCTCGGATCGGATCTGAATGCGCTCGACGGTGCCACCGTAGTCGTGTTCACTCAGGCGCAGCATGGCGATGCGGCGGATGTAACGCTCGGAGAGCCGGCCGCGCAGGCCGTTCGCCTGGTTCTGGTCGTCGTGGGAGTTGAGATAGAAGTCCCAGCCTCGGCGGAGCTCGTTCTGATGGATGTGGCTGGGGATCGGATTGCCACGTATCGCTTTGCCGTCCTCGCTGGAGAGGCTCATCCAGCCAGTGGTGTGGCGGCCTTCGGTGCCGCCGGCTATCTCTGCTCGCACATGAACGGCCACGTTCTGCTGAAGCGGGTTCGGGGCGAAGAGTTTCCAGTTCTGTTCGAACTCGGGATAGATCCACTCGTCGACCGCTTCGCCATGCTGCTTGGTCAGCGTGTTCGAGGGCGCGACGTGCAAGAACACCATGGCCAGCTGAGCACAGGCGACCAGACCGATCACCGACAGTGCGCCCATGGCGACGATTTGATACGGACGCGACAGGGAGGCCATGCCACCGTGGGGTGCCGGATCGGCCTCCGAACCCCCCGAACCTCCGGGGCCGACTCCGGAGAGCACCTCCTCGGGCCGGCCGGCCCCCGACCCGGCACTCCCGCTCCCGCTCCCGCTCCCGCTCCCGACACCACTTTCGCTGTACGAATCCATCCCGCCCCGATCCCCGCCGATCCCCGGTGAGTTATCCACAGGGTTGACACCCTACGGGCCGCCGACTCACCATTGAAGACAGTGAACCGAACGATCGGTCGGTCGGTAGGGAGTCCGGGATGACGGCAGTGACTGCGGACCAGACGGCGCAGGCAGGACAAGGCAAGCCCCCAGGGGTGGACGAGGATCTGCAGTCGGCATTCGATGCCTCGGTGGCGGCGGACGAGCGCATCGAGCCACGCGACTGGATGCCGGATGCGTACCGCGCGTCACTGATCAGGCAGATGGCCCAACATGCCCACTCCGAAATCATCGGTATGCAGCCCGAGGCCAACTGGATCTCGCGAGCACCCTCGCTGCGCCGCAAGGCGATCCTGATGGCCAAAGTGCAGGACGAAGCCGGCCACGGGCTCTATCTGTACAGCGCCACGGAGACTCTGGGAGCCGGTCGCGAGGAACTGCTCGACAAGCTCCACGCCGGCCGCCAGAGGTATTCATCAATCTTCAATTACCCGACGCTGACCTGGGCGGACGTCGGTGCGATCGGCTGGCTCGTGGACGGTGCCGCGATCACCAACCAGGTTCCGCTCTGCCGCTGCTCCTACGGCCCGTACGCCCGGGCGATGGTCCGCATCTGCAAGGAGGAGTCCTTCCATCAGCGTCAGGGCTACGAGCTGCTGCTCACCCTCAGCCGCGGAACACCGGCGCAGCACGAAATGGCGCAGGACGCGGTGAACCGCTGGTGGTGGCCGTCCCTCATGATGTTCGGCCCGCCGGACGACTCTTCGGCCCACTCGGCCCAGTCGATGGCCTGGAAGATCAAACGGCACTCCAACGACGAGTTGCGGCAGCGCTTCGTGGACATCTGTGTCCCGCAGGCCGAGGCGCTCGGGCTCACCCTCCCGGACCCGGACCTCCGGTGGAACGACGAGCGTGGGCAGCACGACTTCGGGGCGATCGACTGGCAGGAGTTCCAGGAGGTCCTCAAGGGCAACGGCCCGTGCAACGAGCAGCGCCTCACCCAGCGCCGCCGGGCGCACGAGGAGGGCTCCTGGGTACGGGCCGCGGCAACGGCCTACGCCGAGAAGCACAAGCCGATAAGAAACGGGGAGGCGACAGCATGAGCAACTCGACCGAATGGCCACTGTGGGAGGTGTTCGTGCGTTCACGCCGCGGACTGTCCCACTCCCACGCGGGCAGCCTGCACGCCCCGGACGCGGACATGGCCCTGCGCAACGCACGCGATCTCTACACACGCCGTTCCGAGGGCGTCTCCATCTGGGTCGTCCCGTCCGCACAGGTCACCGCCTCCTCACCCGACGAGAAGGACTCCTTCTTCGAACCTGCCGGCGACAAGCCCTACCGGCACCCGACCTTCTACGAGATCCCGGAAGGGGTGAAGCACCTGTGACCGCGGCTCTCGCCCTGGGCGACGACGCACTGGTGCTCTCGCACCGGCTCGGGGAGTGGGCAGGCCATGCCCCCGTGCTGGAAGAGGAAGTCGCCCTGGCCAACATCGCCCTGGACCTGCTGGGACAGGCCCGGGTGCTGCTCTCCCTCGTCGGGGACGAGGACGAGCTGGCGTATCTGCGCGAAGAGCGGGCCTTCCGCAACGTCCAGCTGGTCGAGCAGCCGAACGGCGACTTCGCCCACACCATCGCCCGCCAGCTCTACTTCTCCACCTACCAACGACTGCTCCACGAAAAGCTGGCGGCGGGCGAGAGCACGTTCGCGGCACTGGCGCGGAAGGCGGTCAAGGAGGTCGCCTACCACCAGGACCACGCGGAGCACTGGACGCTACGGCTGGGCGACGGCACGGCGGAGAGCCACGAACGGATGCAGCGCGGTGTCGACGCCCTGTGGCGGTTCACCGGCGAGCTCTTCCAGCCCGTCGAAGGCGTGGAGATCGACTGGCAGTCGCTGCACAGCGGCTGGCTCGAGTCCGTCACCGCCGTACTGGGGCAGGCCACACTGACCACGCCGACCGGCCCGCAATCCGGAGCATGGACGGCAGGCGCGGGACGCCAGGGCATCCACACCGAACCCTTCGGGCGGATGATCGCCGAGATGCAGCACCTGCATCGCAGCCACCCGGGGGCGTCATGGTGACCGAGAAGCTCCTCGAAGAGGAGCTGCGCCGACTGGCGGGCTCCGTGCCCGATCCCGAACTGCCCGCGCTGACCCTGGACGAGCTGGGGGTGCTCCGGGGCGTGGACGTACGCGGGCCCGGCAAGGTCACCGTCCGTCTCACCCCCACCTACACCGGCTGCCCGGCGATCGAGACCATGTCCGCGGACATCGAGCGGGTGCTGCACGACCGCGGCATGACGGACGTCTCCGTGGTCACCGTGCTCTCGCCGCCCTGGTCCACGGACGACATCAGCGCGGAAGGCTGTCGCAAGCTGGCCGAGTTCGGTATCGCACCCCCACGCCCGCACACCGCCGCATCGGCCGCGAGCGGTCCTGTACCCCTCACACTCTCCGTCCGCTGCCCGCACTGCGGCTCGACCGATACGGAGCTGCTGAGCCGGTTCTCCTCCACCGCGTGCAAGGCGCTGCGCCGCTGTGTGACATGTCGCGAACCGTTCGACCACTTCAAGGAGTTGTAGATGTTCCATCCGCTCCGGGTCCGCGCGATCGAACGGCTCACGGACGATTCGGTGGCTGTCACCCTCGCCGTTCCGGCCGAACTGCGTGAGACCTTCCGCCACAAGCCCGGCCAACACCTCAACGTGCGCCACAGCGTCGACGGCGAGGAGATCCGCCGCTCGTACTCGATCTGCTCACCGGCCACCGAGGAACCGGCGGATCCGGTGCTGCGGGTGGGGATTCGGCTCGTCGACGGCGGTGTGTTCTCCACATACGCGCTGAAGGAACTCTCCGCCGGTGACCTGGTCGAGGCGATGCCCCCGATGGGTCGCTTCGTGCTCACCCCGCGCTCCGGCCATTTCGCGGCGATCGTCGGAGGCAGTGGAATCACGCCCGTGCTGTCGATCGCAGCGACGCTGCTGGAGCGGGAGCCCGATGCCCGTTTCTGCCTGATCCGCAGCGACCGTACGGCGGTCTCGACGATGTTCCTGGACGAGGTCGCCGATCTCAAGGACCGCTACCCGGACCGGTTCCAGTTGGTCACGGTGCTGTCCCGGGAAGAACAGCAGGCAGGTCTCCCGTCCGGCCGGCTGGACGAGGACCGGATCAGCGAGCTGCTGCCCGCGCTGCTACCGGTGGCGGAGGTGGATGGCTGGTATCTGTGCGGGCCGTTCGGACTGGTGCAGGCGGCCGAACGCTCGCTGCACGGCCTGGGTGTCGACCGGAACCGCATCCATCAGGAGATCTTCCACGTGGAGGACGGTGAGGGCACACCCGCTCGCGCCCGGGTCAACACACCTGCTCACAGCAGCCTCACCGCGACCCTGGACGGCCGCTCGGGTACCTGGCCGGTACAGGAGGGCGAATCGCTGCTGGAGACCGTGCTGCGCAGCCGCTCCGACGCGCCGTACGCCTGCAAGGGTGGCGTGTGCGGAACCTGCCGCGCGTTCCTGGTCCAGGGCGAGGTACGAATGGATCGCAACTTCGCGCTGGAGCCCGAAGAGACGGACGCCGGCTATGTCCTGGCGTGCCAGTCGCATCCGATCACTCCGGAGGTGCAGCTCGACTTCGATCGCTGACCGCCCGGCTCCCTCGCCGCGCCCCGGCGTTCACCCACCTGTCCGCGATTCCTCCTGTTCCCTTCTCCTGGAACCTGTTCTATCTTGACGGTCCGTCACATCCGGGTAAGGGAAAAGCGGTTCGCGGGAGGCCGAGGCAGTGGACTTCACCTTCACCGAGGAACAGCAGGCAGCCACCGAAGCGGCGAGAGCGGTCTTCTCGGGGGTTGCACCCGACGGCGTGCCCAGCCCCGCTCTCGTACCGGGCGTGGTGGCCGAGGACATCGACCGCCCTCTGTGGAGCGGACTCGCGGCAGGCGATCTGCTGAGCCTGACGCTCCTGCCGGAGCACGGCGGGGCCGGACTCGATCCTGTCGCGCTCTGCCTGGTGCTGCGCGAGTCCGCCAGGGTGCTCGCCCGGGTACCCCTGCTGGAGACGTGCGCGGTCGCGATGGCCCTGCAGCGCTACGGCGACGCGGGCCTGGCCGCCGAGTTGCTGCCCCGGGTCGGCCGGGGCGAGCTGGTGCTCACCGTCGGGGCCAACGGCCGCACGGGGCACGATCCGGCCGAGCTCGCCGTCACCGCCCGCCGTGTGGGCCCCGCACCGAGCGACCGGCTCGGCGAAGTACCTGGTGAAGAACGCTTCGCCGGATCCGGCGAAGGGCCCGTGGACAGCCCCGGAAACACCGCCGGCGACGCGGGTGGCTGGGTGCTCGACGGGGTGCAGTCAGGAGTGCCGTGGGCGCAGACCGCGGACTGGATCGCAGTTCCCGCCCATACGGGCGTGGACCGGGCCGTCATTGCCCTGATTCGGCCCACCGACGACGGCGTCACTCTGGCCGAACAGGTCTCCACCAGCGGAGAGTCGTTCTCCGAGGTGCGTCTGGAATCGGTACACCTCGACAACTGGGCGCTGATCGACGCCGCCGGGGCCTGGGAATGGCTGCGTTCCCTGCTCACCACCGGGACCTGTGCCCTCGCGTCGGGCCTGGGCGAGGCTGTGCTCGCCATGACGAGCGCATACACCGGCAAGCGCGAACAGTTCGGCTTCCCCATCGCGACCTTCCAGTCCGTCGCCGTACAGGCCGCGGACCGTTACATCGACCTGCGGGCGATGGAAGCGACTCTCTGGCAAGCTGCCTGGCGGATTTCGACCGGGGCCGACGGTGCGCTGCCCGCTGAGGCCGACGTTGCCGTGGCGAAGATCTGGGCCTCGGAGGGCGTCCGTCGGGTCGTGCAGACAGCACAGCATCTGCACGGCGGTTTCGGCGCGGACACCGAGTACCCGCTGCACCGTTTCCACGCCTGGGCGAAGCAGATCGAACTCTCCCTCGGCCCTGCGGCGGCACACGAGGAGGCGCTGGGCGACCTCCTCGCCGCGCACCCCCTCGGCTGACGCCCCGACCCCGCGCCCGTGGAGATGGCCGACCAGTTTCTCGGCCGGGGCAGGCCGACAGCCGAACGCACCGGCAGCCGAATGCGCCAGCGGCCGGGCAGCCACCCGGGCTCAGAGCACTAATGGCTCAGAGCACGAATGCAGGGCTTCCGTCGTCGGTGACCATCGGACGTCCGGCACCGTCCCAGGCGAGCATCCCGCCGTCGACGTTCACGGCGTCGATGCCCTGCTGCACCAGGTACTGCGTGACCTGGGCAGAACGGCCACCGACCCGGCACACCACGTACACCCGCCGCCCGTCCTCGGCAGCCTCCGTGAGTTCACCGAAGCGGCCCACGAAGTCACTCATCGGGATGTGCAGAGCACCTTCGGCATGCCCGGCCGCCCATTCGTCGTCCTCCCGGACGTCCAGCACCAATCCGTCCGACGGAACCGCCGCGACATCCACCGAGGGCAGCGGGGCGAAATTCATGGGTCATGCCTTCTCTCGTACGTACGCTCCAGAGTCACCCGGAACGCTACTGCACCAGGCCCGCCAGCTCCGTCTCACGCCGAGCGACCTCGCCCAGCAACTGATCGGCGATCTCGTCGAGCAGCCGGTCCGGATCGTCAGGAGCCATGCGCAGCATGGCACCGATCGCGCTCTCCTCGAGTTCCTTGGCAAGCACCGTCAGGAGCTCCTTGCGCTGGGTCAACCAGTCCAGCCGTGCGTGGAGTTCCTCGCTCTCGCTGAGCTCCACCTCCGGCGTCACCGGTCCCGCCGCCCACTCCTGTGCCAGCTCCATCAGCAGCGCCTCGTCCCCGCGGCCGTAAGCGGCGTTGACGCGGGTGATGAACTCCTCGCGGCGCACCCGCTCCGTCTCGTCCGGCGCAAGGTCCGGGTGGGCTTTGCGGGCCAGATCTCGGTAGAGCTTGCGCGCCTCCTCGGTCGGCCGGATCCGCTTGGGGGGTCGGACGGGCTGCTCGGTCAGCATCGCCGCCGCCTCGGGGGACAGTCCGTCCGAGTCGATCCAGTCGTGGAAGAGCTCGTCGACACCCGGCATCGGCATCACGACCGCCCGGGCCTCCTGCGCCCTACGGAGATCCTCGGGGTCACCGGTCCTGGCTGCCCGCGCCTCCGCGATCTGCGCGTCGAGTTCATCGAGGCGGGCGTACATCGGCCCGAGCTTCTGGTGGTGCAGCCGGGAGAAGTTCTCGACCTCCACCCGGAAGGTCTCCACCGCGATCTCGAACTCGATCAGCGCCTGCTCCGCCACCCGCACGGCCTTCGCGAGCCGAGCCTCGGGCCGATCCCCTTCGGCGGTCCTCCCGACAGTCCGACCGGCCTCGTCATCGGCCCCGGCAGCGACACCGGTCTCCGATCCGGCCCCGGCCGGCCCTCCGTGCTGCGCATCCTGCACCTGCTGCTCGGAGGACGCGTCCTGCCGGTCGTTGTCCTGCCGGTCGTCTTCGTTCCGGGTGGTCGGCACCCCAGCGGCTTCGTCGGTCACCCGTCCAGCGTATGGCCACCGTCCGTGCACCGGGGACGCGCGGTGGGCGCAACGCCTCTCACACGTCCCGTTCGGCGGCTATCCGTCCCGCCGCGATGGCCCGGACCAGCTCCGCGTGGTCCGCCTCCGTGCGGTCCGCGTACGTCACCGCGAACGCCGCCACCGCCTCGTCCAGCTCTTCGCTCTTGCCGCAGTAGCCCGCGATCAGCCGCGGATCGGCGCTGTGCGCATGGGCCCGCGCCAGCAGCGCGCCGGTCATGCGGCCGTAGTCGTCCAACTGATCTGCCGCGAGGGCTGCCGGGTCCACACTGCCCTTGCGGTTCCTGAACTGCCGCACCTGGAACGGACGCCCCTCCACGGTCGTCCACCCCAGCAGAATGTCGCTGACGACCTGCATGCACTTCTGCCCGAGCACCACCCTGCGCCCCTCATGTGCCACCTCCGGCACATCGAACCCGACCTTCGGCAGGTGGGGAGCCAGCACGGAGGGCCGCGCCTCCTTCACCTGGAGCACCAAGGGTTCTCCACGGTGATCCAGCAGAAGGACCACGTACGAGCGGGTGCCGACGCTCCCGGTGCCGACCACCCGGAAGGCCACATCGTGGATCGCGTACCGGGCGAGGAGAGGCAGGAGGTCCTCCGGGATCGTGCCCAGATAGCTGCCGAATCCCGACGCCACCGCCGCCGCCTCTTGGTCCGAAACCCGCCTCAGCACCGGCGGCGCGTCCACGAAGCGACGCCCACCGTCCCCGGAACCCTCGGTGGACCTGGCCGCGAAACGGGCGCTGGTGTTGCGGCGGGCCTTCTCCGAGACCCGCTCCAGAGTGCCGAGCAGATCCCGCGCATCCGCGTGCGAGACCAACTCCTCGTCCGCGATGGCGTTCCAGGCGTCGAGCACAGGCATTCTGGCCAACAGCCGCATCGTCCGCCGATAGGCACCCACCGTGTCGTACGCGCCCTGGCGACAGGTGTCCTCGTCCGCCCCGACCTCGCGCCCCGCAAGCACCAGCGACGTGGCGAGGCGCTTGAGGTCCCATTCCCAGGGGCCGAACACGGTCTCGTCGAAATCGTTCAGGTCGATGACCAGACTGCCCCGGGCATCGCCGTACAACCCGAAATTGGCAGCGTGTGCGTCGCCGCAGAGCTGGGCCCCCACCCCGCTGACCGGCGTGCCCACCAGGTCATGGGCCATCAGACCGGCCGAACCGCGCAGGAACGCGAAAGGCGTCGCGGCAATCCGCCCCACGCGTATCGGTGCGAGCTCGGGCACCCTGCCCCGGCTCGACTCCTGGATCGCCCGCACGGCATCGGGCCGCCCGGCCGGAAGGTCGAGGACGGTGTGGGAGATCCTGGGCACCCTCTCCCGCAGTGCCTTGCCCGCCTGCCTGGGCGACTGCTGCGGGCCCCGGCCCGCCACGGTCACCCTGGGCGCGAATCCGGGTACGACCGGAATGCGCAGATCGTCCGCCACGGCCCGCTGAACCGGCCCTGCAGCTTCGATTGCCCCCATGGCGCAACCTCCCCACATCGCCCTGCACCCCGGCCCCATGCCCAGTCGCAGATCAATTGCGATGAAGGTACCGCCGCCCGCCAGAGGGCGTCTCCCCCTGTGGAAAACTCACTGCGCGGCCTCTCCGCAGCATCTCGCAGCCTGTGGGCAACCCCCGTTGCGGCTCACTCGGACACTGCTCCGCCACGCTCGGCGTCCGCGCGGGCCCCGACCGGACGCCGCACCGCCCCGGTCGGCCACCCCGGTTCCGGCCGGACGCCCCTCAGCCCCGGTCAGACGCCGACGGTCTCTTCCAGTTCCTCCTCCAGCTCCTCCGTGCCGTCCGCCCCGGCCCGTGCCCCGTCCCCGACGTGTCGTCCCTCTCTCTGTGCTCCCCCGGCCTCCTGCGCTCCCCCCGCCTCGGAGGCGCCGATGCTCCCGGCCGAGGACGTCTCGGCGGCCTTCCGCCGCTTCCCCTCGGCCAACCCCGCCGCACCCATCACCGCGAGACCCACCACGCACCAGAGTGCGAGCACCAGCACATGCCTGCCGAGTGCGTGTCCGCCGAAGTACACATGGCTGCGTACACCCTCGACGAAGCCCGCGCCGTTCCAGAAGGAGTGCAGCGCGCCGAAGATTCCGGGCTGCAACTCCGGCCGGAAGATGCCGCCGGAGGTGGTGAAGTTGAGCATCACGAAGAGCACCATCATGCCGAGCGTCGTCCATCGCTTGAGGAAGACGTGCAGCCCGACGCCGATCAGCAGAATGCCCAGCGAGTAGAGCCAGGCCATCGCCCAGAGACCGCCGAAACCGTGGTCGACGAGGCCGAACACCGGACCGGCGAAGGCCACGCCGATCAGGCTCACCACGAGAGAAACGGCGACCGTCAGCGCCGCCCTGATCCGCAGCGCCAGCACCGCACCGGCACCGCCGATCACCGCGACCGACGCATACGAGCCGATGCTGATCGCGACCAGCAGGAAGAAGATGCCCTGGCCGGTCGGATCCCCGTCGGCGGTCGGTGCCGTGTCCGTCACCTTGAGCGGATCACCCTGCCCGGCGGCAACCTTGGTGAAGATCTCCTCCACGACCGTGGCGCTGGTGCCGGAGGACGCGCCGGCCACCAGCAGTTCGGGGTGCTTCCCCGGGAGGTAGGCGCCGTAGCTCTCCTGGGTCCCGAGATGCTTCTCCGCCGTCGCGCGATCGGGAACCGTTCGCACGATCAGCGCCCCGTCGCCCTTGTCCTGCAGCGTCTGCGCGAGCACCTGCGCGCTCGTCCCCGAGCCGACCACGTCCACCCGGAGATCGTGCGGCTCAGGGGCGTGGAACGCCCCGAGGTAGGCGAGCCCCATCCCGACGCACATCACCAGCGGCGTGACGAAATGGCTCAGCACATGACGCAGAGCGGCGGCGGTGGAACCGGCGGCCGCACTCGGGCCTGACGACATTCGGAACACTCCAGTAGTTGGCTTTTACAACTCTTAATTCGGTTGTACTATACAACTGAAGGAGAGGAAGGCGAAACGGAAGGTGAATCAGTGCCAGACGCCACCGAGAGGCGCGAAGAGTCGCTGAATGTCATCCAGCGCGAACTGACCGCTTTCGCACGTCGCGCGCGGTCCGTGGCAGCCCGCCTCCACCCGGAGCTGTCCCTGGTCTCGTACACACTGCTGTCGCACATCAACGACCAGAACGGCTGCCGCGCGACAGATCTGGCCGCGCACTACATGCTGGACAAATCGACGGTCAGTCGGCAGATCGGCACCCTGGAGAAGCTGGGGCTGGTCGAGCGCCACCCGGACCCGGACGACCACCGCATCCAGGTACTGCACCCCACCGAGGCCGGAATCACGGCGCTCGCCTCGACCCAGGCCAGCCGCCGCTCCGCCTATCAGGAACGCCTCGGGGACTGGACGACGGACGATCTCGCCGATTTCGCTGAGTACCTGCTGCGCTACAACCGGGCAAACACAGGCACGATCACCCCACAGGACTGACCGGACACCGGACGCGGACCCCCATAAGCCATGGAGGGTCGAGAAATCTCACAGCCTCCCACAGGCCCCCAACCCGCGAAATCCTCACAGGGAACGAAAGCCTCACAAGGTTCACACCAGCCCCATAATCCTGCGAGACAGCCTGAACCCGGCGTTTCACGTGAAACCAGTCCCGGGAACGAAGAAGCCCCACGGACCGTTGGTCCGTGGGGCTTCTTCCTTGTGCGCGAGGGGGGATTTGAACCCCCACGTCCCAAAGGACACTGGCACCTGAAGCCAGCGCGTCTGCCGTTCCGCCACTCGCGCAAGAGTGGTGTTTCCAGATTCTCTCACCGTTTGGTGTGAGCGCCTGGCGACATCCGGAAGATTAGCACGCTGGAGAGGGTGGATTCACATCCGTTGTTTCACCGGGCATCAGGCGGGAACCGGGAACGCCGAACGGCCGCCCCCACTCCTCCTCAGTGCATCCCAGGTGCGGGACACTGTCCGGAAGCCGCCTCTACGATCCGTGTGGGAGGTGACACTTATCCACAGGGCAGACAAGGGGAACCAGCCGATTCCCCGAGGCGTGGATACGATCAGTAAGCAGTACAGGGACGACTACAACGGAGGAGGTGCCCCATGGGAGTCATGAAGCGTTTCGAGCAGCGTCTCGAAGGTCTGGTCAATGGCACCTTCGCCAAGGTCTTCAAGTCCGAGGTCCAGCCGGTCGAGATCGCGGGAGCCCTCCAGCGCGAGTGCGACAACAACGCGACGATCTGGAACCGTGAGCGGACCGTCGTCCCGAACGACTTCATCGTCGAGCTCAGCACCCCGGACTACGAGCGTCTCAGCCCGTACTCGGGCCAGTTGGGCGACGAACTCTCCGGGCTGGTCCGCGACTACGCCAAGCAGCAGCGGTACACCTTCATGGGCCCCATCAAGGTCCACCTGGAGAAGGCCGACGACCTCGACACCGGGCTCTACCGCGTACGCAGCCGCACCCTGGCATCGAGTTCGTCACAGCACCAGGGCCAGCAGGGTCAGCCCGGGCAGCACAGTCAGTCCCCCTACCCGGGCCAGGGAGGGCGGTCTCCGCAGCCCTCCGGCGGCTACGGCTACCCGCCCAGCTCCGCCCCGCCGATGCCGGCGTCACCGCCGCCGGGCGCCGGCAGGCACGGCACACCCGGTGTCGACCGCCACCCGCCGGCCGGCCCCGGCTCCCTGCCGAACGCGCAGGTGCGGCGCTGGATCGAGATCAACGGCACACGCCATCAGATCTCCCGCCCGACGCTGGTGCTGGGACGCAGCACCGACGCCGACGTGCGGATCGACGACCCCGGCGTATCGCGTCGGCACTGTGAGATCCGGACCGGAACGCCCTCGACGATCCAGGACCTCGGGTCCACCAACGGCATCGTGGTGGACGGGCAGCACACCACCCGCGCTACGCTCCGCGACGGCTCGCGGATCGTCGTGGGCAGCACCACCATCGTTTACCGGCAAGCCGAAGGGTGAAGCGGGGGCAATGTCAGAGCTGACCCTGACGGTCATGCGGCTAGGTTTCCTGGCTGTTCTGTGGCTGTTCGTGATCGTGGCCGTCCAGGTCATTCGCAGCGACCTGTTCGGAACGCGTGTCACACAGCGCGGCTCACGCCGGTCCACGGCCGACGGACGGCCGTCACAGGCGCGCCAGAACGCGGCGGCACCGCCGCAGCAACGCCAGCAACCCGGCCGCCAGCGCCGGGGGGCACCCACAAAGCTGGTCGTCTCCGAGGGCAGCCTCACCGGCACCACGGTGGCCCTCCAGGGCCAGACCATCACTCTGGGCAGGGCCCACGACTCAACAATCGTCCTGGACGACGACTACGCGTCCAGCAGGCATGCCAGGATCTACCCCGACCGTGACGGCCAGTGGATCGTCGAGGATCTCGGGTCCACCAACGGCACCTATCTCGACCGGACCCGACTCACCACCCCGACACCTGTTCCGCTGGGCGCGCCGATCCGCATCGGCAAGACCGTCATCGAGCTGCGGAAGTAGTACGACAATGAGCGAGCGGAGCGAGCGAGCCGCGGCCGTCCACCACACGGACCCGGCCCGGCTCCCGACCGGAGGGTGGGCAGTGTGGCTCGAGACCGGCTGTACCCCGAGCCGACGGGAGAGGTGCGCATGAGTCTTTCCCTGCGCTTCGCCGCCGGATCGCACAAGGGCATGATCCGGGAAGGAAACGAGGATTCCGGTTACGCCGGCCCGCGTCTTCTCGCCATTGCCGACGGCATGGGAGGCCAAGCAGCCGGCGAGGTCGCCAGCTCCGAGGTGATCTCCACACTCGTCCAGCTCGACGACGACGTGCCGGGCTCGGACATCCTCACGTCCCTCGGCACCGCGGTGCAGCGGGCCAACGACCAGCTGCGCATGATGGTCGAGGAGGACCCCCAGCTGGAGGGCATGGGCACCACGCTCACCGCTCTCCTCTGGACCGGCCAGCGCCTCGGTCTCGTCCACGTCGGCGACTCCCGCGCGTACCTGCTGCGCGACGGCGTCCTCACCCAGATCACCCAGGACCACACCTGGGTGCAGCGGCTGGTCGACGAAGGCCGGATCACCGAGGAAGAGGCCACCACCCATCCGCAGCGCGCCCTTCTGATGCGTGCGCTGGGCAGTGGCGATCACGTCGAACCGGATCTCTCCATTCGCGAGGTCCGGGTCGGCGACCGTTACCTGATCTGCTCCGACGGGCTCTCCGGCGTCGTCTCCCACCAGACGCTGGAGGAGACCCTCGCCAGCTACCAGGGCCCCCAGGAGACCATCCAGGAGCTGATTCAGCTCGCTCTGCGCGGCGGCGGCCCGGACAACATCACCTGCATCGTCGCCGACGTCCTCGACGTCGACAGCAATGACACCCTCGCCGGGCAGCTGAACGACACCCCGGTCGTCGTCGGTGCGGTCGCCGAGAACCCGGCCGCCCAGCTGAACGACGGCGGCGCCATGCAGACCCCCGCCGGACGAGCGGCCGGCCTCGGCCGGCCCGTGCCGCCGCCCGCGGGCAGCTTCGGCCCGCCCGGCAGCGGCGACGACGGCTACGGCGGAATGCCGCACGGCTCCTTCGACGCGTACACCGACGACGACTTCGTCAAGCCCGGCGGCGGCCGCAGGTGGCTCAAGAGGTCTCTGTACACCGTGCTCGCGCTCGCCATCGTCGGGGGCGGTCTCTACGGCGGCTACCGCTGGACCCAGAACCAGTTCTACGTGGGCGCGAACAACGAAAACGTCGCGCTGTTCCGCGGCATCGGCCAGGACCTGGCATGGATCTCGCTCTCGAAGGTCGAGAAGGACCACCCCGAGATCGAACTCAAGTACCTCCCGCCCTACCAGCGCAAGCGGGTCGAGGCGACCATCGCCGAAGGCAATCTCGCCGCCGCGCGCGACAAGATCGGTGAACTCGCCCTCCAGGCGTCCGCCTGCAAGAAGGACGCCCAGCGACGCGCGGCCGAGAAGGCCGCCGCCGACGAGAGCCAGGCCAGCGGCACGGACTCGGACGCCGCCAAGAACAAGTCGACCACCGCGAGTCCCACTCCTGGTCCCAGCCTCTCGGAGGAAGAGAAGAAGCTGGTCCCGCAGTGCGGCAAGAAGTAAAGCCGTAGGGGGCCTTCAGCACCATGAGCGTTGTCACCAATACGACCACGATCGGCGCGATCGACGCGCCGAGCCGCCGCAACACCGAGCTGATGATGGTGGGCTTCGCCATCGCCATCTCGATTTTCGCCTACGCCAACGTCGGGCTCGCCATGGACGGATCGCTCCCGTCCGGCATGTTCGGATACGGCGGCGGGCTCATCCTGCTCGGCGGCGTCGCCCATCTCGTGGTGCGCAAGTTCGCACCGTACGCGGACCCGCTGCTGCTTCCGCTCGCCGTCCTGCTCAACGGCCTGGGGCTGGTGCTGATCTGGCGGCTGGACCAGTCGCCGAGGCTGATCCAGCGTGCGGAGGTCCTGTACGGCGCCTACAGCCCCGACGCCCCCAAGCAGTTGCTGTACTCGGCAATCGGTGTTGCCTTCTTCGTCGCGGTGCTGATGGTCCTCAAGGACCACCGCATTCTCCAGCGCTACACGTACATCTCGATGGTCACGGCGATGATCCTGCTGATCCTGCCGATGTTCTTCCCGGCCGTGAACGGCGCGAAGATCTGGATCAGTCTCGGCCCGCTCTCGATCCAGCCGGGAGAGTTCGCCAAGATCCTGATCGCGGTGTTCTTCTCCGGCTACCTCATGGTGAAGCGTGACGCACTGGCACTGGCCAGCCGTCGTTTCATGGGGCTGTACCTGCCGCGCGGACGCGACCTCGGACCGATCATCACCATCTGGGCGCTGTCGATTCTGATCCTGGTCTTCGAGACCGACCTCGGCACCTCACTGCTGTTCTTCGGCCTTTTCGTGGTCATGCTGTACGTCGCCACCGAGCGGACCAGCTGGATCGTCTTCGGTCTGCTGATGTCCGCGGTGGGTGCGGTGGGCGTGGCGTCCTTCGAGCCACACGTACAGGCCCGTGTGACGGCCTGGCAGGACCCGTTCTCCTGTTACGCGACCAACGGAGCCTGCGAGCAGATCTCGAACGCCATCATGTCGTTCGGTTCCGGCGGCACACTCGGAACGGGCTGGGGCCAGGGCAACTCCGATCTCATCGGCTTCGCCGCCAACGCCGACTTCATCCTCTCCACCGTCGGCGAGGAGCTGGGCCTGGCCGGAATGATGGCCGTCCTGCTGATCTACGGCCTGATCATCGAGCGGGGCGTCCGCACCGCACTGGCCGCCCGTGACCCCTTCGGCAAGCTGCTCGCCATCGGGCTGTCGGGGGCCTTCGCCATCCAGATCTTCGTGGTGGCCGGCGGTGTCATGGGGCTCATCCCGCTGAGCGGTATGACCATGCCATTCCTTGCCTACGGTGGTTCGTCCGTACTGGCCAACTGGGCGCTGATCGCCATTCTGATCCGGATCAGCGACACCGCCCGCCGCCCCGCGCCGGCCCCCGCCCCGTCCTCCGACGCCGAGATGACCCAGGTGGTCCGACCGTGAACAAGCCCCTCCGCCGGATCGCGATCTTCTGCGGGGTCCTCATCCTCGCCCTGCTCGTGCGGACCAACTACCTCCAGTACGTCCGTGCGGACGAGCTGAACAGCCGTGACGAGAACCGCCGCGTACGCATCGAGCGCTACGCGCACGAGCGCGGCAACATCATCGTCGACGGCAATCCGGTGACCGGCTCGGTCGAGACCAAGGTCGGCGACTTCAAGTACAAGCGCGTCTGGAAGAACGGCCCCATGTGGGCACCCGTCACCGGGTACTCCTCGCAGGCGTTCGACGCCAACTTCCTCGAGAAGCTCGAGGACGGCATCCTCACCGGCAACGACGACCGGCTCTTCTTCAACCGGACCCTGTCGATGTTCACCGGTGAGAAGAAGCAGGGCGGCAATGTCGTCACCACCCTCAACGGCGCCGCCCAGAAGGCCGCCTTCGAGGGACTGGGGAACAAGAAGGGCGCCGTCGCCGCGCTCGACCCACAGACCGGCGCCATCCTGGCTCTCGTCAGCACCCCTTCCTACGACCCCTCGGCCTTCGCGGGCAACTCCGAGGCGGACTCCAAGGCGTGGAAGAAGCTCTCGACGGACAAGGACAAGCCGATGCTCAACCGGGCCTTGCGCGAGACCTACCCGCCGGGCTCGACGTTCAAGGTCGTCACCGCCGCGGCCGCGCTGGAGAACGGGCTGTACACCAGCATCGACGAGCCCACCAAGTCGCCGCTTCCCTGGCGCCTCCCGCTGACCACCGGCAACCTGGAGAACGAGGGCAACATCCCCTGCGAGAACGCCTCACTCCGGGAGGCACTGCGGTGGTCCTGCAACACCGTCTTCGGGAAGATCAGCGATGACCTCGGCAACCAGAAGATGATCGAACAGGCCAACAAGTTCGGCTTCAACAAGGACATCTTCACCCCGGTGCGCGCCGACGCCAGCGTCTACCCCAAGGACAACCAGCCGCAGAACGCCATGGCCGGTATCGGGCAGGCCTCCAACCGCGCCACCCCGCTCCAGATGGCCATGGTCGCCGCCGCGGTCGCCAACGACGGCAAGCTGATGCAGCCGTACATGATCGCCGAACGCCAGGCGCCCAGTCTCGACACCATCTACACCCATGAGAAGGAACAGCTCAGCCAGCCGCTCTCGGCCGAGAACGCGCAGAAGCTCCAGCAGATGATGGAGACTGTGGTCAAGAACGGCACGGGAACCAACGCGCTCATCGACGGCGTCACGGTCGGTGGCAAGACCGGTACCGCGCAGCACGGCCTGAACAACAGCGAGAAGCCGTACGCCTGGTTCATCTCCTACGCCAAGACCGACAAGGGTTCCCCGGTCGCCGTCGCCGTCGTCGTCGAGGACGGCCAGGCCAACCGGGACGACATCTCCGGTGGCGGTCTGGCCGCCCCGATCGCGAAGGCTGTGATGAAGGCGGTCATCAACAGCAAGAGGTGATAGCCGTCACATCGACGGCCGTACCTGCGCGTGGGTATACCGGTCGGATATCAGGTCCGGGCTCCGGGCCGATCGGGTGGCGCCGGGCCGGTAGCGTATGCGCGAGCAGCACACCGCCGGACCACACGCCGGTGCGGTCCGGACTGACGGAGAGGGCTGGAACAGTTATGGAAGAGCCGCGTCGCCTCGGCGGCCGGTACGAGCTGGGCTCGGTGCTCGGCCGTGGTGGCATGGCTGAGGTCTACCTCGCACACGACACCCGGCTCGGCCGCACCGTAGCTGTGAAGACGCTGCGGGTCGACCTGGCCCGCGACCCGTCCTTCCAGGCCCGGTTCCGCCGTGAGGCCCAGTCCGCCGCCTCGCTGAATCACCCGGCGATCGTCGCCGTCTACGACACCGGTGAGGACTACGTCGACGGGGTCTCCATCCCGTACATCGTCATGGAGTACGTCGACGGGTCGACGCTCAGGGAGCTCCTGCACTCCGGCCGCAGGCTGCTGCCCGAGCGCACTCTGGAGATGACCGTGGGCATCCTCCAGGCGCTGGAGTACTCGCACCGCGCCGGCATCGTCCACCGCGACATCAAGCCGGCGAACGTCATGCTGACGCGCACCGGCCAGGTCAAGGTCATGGACTTCGGCATCGCCCGCGCCATGGGCGACTCCGGTATGACGATGACCCAGACCGCGGCCGTGATCGGCACCGCCCAGTACCTCTCCCCGGAGCAGGCCAAGGGTGAGCAGGTCGACGCGCGTTCCGACCTCTACTCGACCGGTTGCCTGCTCTACGAGCTGCTGACGGTCCGGCCGCCGTTCGTCGGGGACTCGCCCGTCGCGGTTGCCTACCAGCACGTCCGGGAGGAGCCGCAGAAGCCCAGCACCTTCGACCCCGAGATCACGCCCGAGATGGACGCGATCGTGTTGAAGGCCCTGGTCAAGGACCCCGACTACCGCTACCAGTCGGCCGACGAGATGCGCGCCGACATCGAGGCCTGCCTCGACGGCCGGCCGGTCGCCGCCACCGCGGCGATGGGTATGCCGGGTTACGGCGGCTACGACGGGTACGGCGACCAGCAGACCACCGCCCTGCGCGCCGCGGACCAGAACGGCGCGCCGACGTCCATGCTGCCTCCGGTCAACCCGGACGACGGCGGCTACGGCTACGACGACCGCCCGGACCGCCGCCGCCAGAAGAAGAACAACACCTCGACGATCCTGCTGGTCGCCGCCGGCGTCCTGGTGCTCATCGGCGCGATCCTGATCGGCCGGGCGGTGTTCAGCGCCAGCGACAGCAACGACAAGGTCGATGTGCCGAACATGGTCGGCTCGACCGTGGCGGAAGCACAAAAACTCGCGGAGAACGCCGACGTCGTCCTCAAGATCGGCGCGCGTGAACCCTGCGAGGACCAGCCCAAGGACAAGATCTGCAGCCAGACCCCGACCTCGGACGACCAGATGTCCCAGAAGGAGACCATCACGGTCGTCGTCTCCACGGGTGCGCCGAAGGTCGAGGTGCCGAGCATCGTGGAGAAGACCGAGGCGACCGCCCGCAAGGAGCTGGAGGACAAGGGGTTCACGGTGAAGGTGAACGCGGTCGAGTCGTCCGACAAGACCGCCGGTACGGTCATCGAGCAGAACCCGCAGGGCGGGTCGAAGGCCGAGAAGAACTCCGAGGTCACGATCACGGTCGCCAAGGAAGCCAGCCGGGAGGTGCCGGACCTGACCGACCGGAACTACGACGACGCGGTGGCCGTGCTCAACGCCATGGGCTTCAAGAACGTCTCCAAGGCCGAGGAGGACTCGGACAAGACGGCCAACACGGTCATCAGGCAGACCCCGGAACCCAACTCGATGCAACCGCTGACCGCTCAGATCGTCCTGACGGTCTCGAAGGGGCCGCAGCAGCCTCAGGCCCAGGTTCCCGACGTCATGAACAAGAAGGTCTCCGACGCCAGGCAGACTCTGAATCAGCTCGGCTTCACGAACATCCAGTTCGCGACGGGCAGCTCTCCGGACGACAACGCCATGGTCACCGGAATCAACCCTCAGCCGGGTGCCCAGGTGGACCCGGCGAACACTCCCATCATCCTCACGACCACAGGTAACAACGGGCACTGAGGCCGATCGCACCACCCATCGGGCCCCGGCACCGCGACGGTGACCGGGGCCCTTTGCTGCCGTCGGGCCGTGTGGTGTTCGGCACCGCGTCGGCGACCGCAGATCGCAGGTGCTCGGGTGCGCCGGGAAAGCGGAGGGCCGGTGCTCGGGTGCGCCGGGAAAGCGGAGGGCCCGAAGCCACAGCATTCGCTCGCGACTTCGGGCCCGGCGTCCGATCGGCTAACGCAGCTCCGCCGGCTTCGTACGGTCCTTGTCCACCTTCTCCGTACGCACCAGCTCGCCCCACACGATGTAGCGGTACTTCGAGGTGTAGACCGGCGTGCAGGTCGTCAACGTGATGTAGCGGCCGGGCTTCTTCGCTCCCGATCCCTTCGGTACCGGCAGCAGGACGTCGACGTTGTACTTGGACGTCTCACGGAGCTCCTTGAAGACCTCGTAGACGTACCAGGTGGTCCGGGTCTCGAAGACGATCGCGTCCCCGGTGCTCACCTTGTCGATGTTGTGGAACTTGGCGCCGTGCCCGTCGCGGTGTGCCGCCAGGGTGAAGTTGCCCTGCTTGTCCCAGGGAAGAGCCGACTTCACCGGCTCGGTGTAGTAACCGGCGATGCCGTCGTTGAGGTTCTCGGTGTCGGTGCCCTTCTTGACCAGCACCTCGCCGTTCTTCATCGCCGGAACGTGCAGGAAGCCGATGCCGTCCTTGGTGTCCAGCTCGCCCGGTCCGTCCGCCCAGCGGTCGCGGACGGTGTGGCCCTGCTTGGTGGCCTCCCGGTCGGCGAGCACATTGGTCCACCAGAGGGAGTAGACGACGAAGAGCCCCAGCACCAGGCCCGCGGTGATCAGCAGTTCACCGAAGACACTGATGACGTTCGCGACATGATGACGTCCGCCGCGCCGCTGCGGGAGCGCGGGCCTGTCGACCCGCTCTTCGTGCTCGGTCCTCGCTGTCACCGCACCCGTCCCTGTCGTGATGATGTTTCAGCCCATGAGCGCGTCGGGCTTCCCCTTGCTGCGCGGTCGTTCGTCGACCATCTTGCCCCAGACGATCAATCGGTACGTGCTCGTGAATTCCGGCGTACAGGTCGTCAGCGTGATGTAACGGCCGGGCCCGGTGAATCCCGAACCGGACGGTACCGGGCCGATCACCGAGACATTGGAGGGCGATGTCTGGGGCAGGGTCTTCGTCGCCTCATACGTGTAGTAGGCGTCCTGGGTCTCGACCACGATCAGGTCACCGGGGCGCAGCCGGTTGATGTAGCGGAACGGTTCACCATGCGTGTTGCGGTGGCCCGCCAGCGCGAAGTTTCCCTGCTTGGCCGACGGCATCGCGGTGCGCAGCGTGCCCTCGCTGTAGTGACCGACCATGCCGCGGTCCAGGACCTTCTCCTTGCTGATGCCCTCGGCGATCGGAGCGACGACATCCAGTTTGGGGATGTGGATGATGGCGAATCCCTGGCCCGCCTCGAACACGCCCGGATTGCGGTCGCCCTTCGCCCAGCCGTCCTGGATCTTGTGTGTCTCCTTGCCGGCGTACTGGTCGGCGCGCACGTTCGTCCACCACAACTGGTACGTGACGAAGAGCAGCATCAGCACGCCAAGGCTGATGAAAAGCTCTCCGACGACCCGGCTGGCGACGACGGCCGGGCTGTCCTTGGCCGCACGCGCCGCACGCCGCGCCTCGACGCGTGACATCGGCTTCGCGGCCGGCGCCGGGCTCTGCGGCTGTGCTGCCGGGCGCCGACGGCCGCTTCTCTTGGCGGCGCGCCGACGCTCCGCACGGCCACCGGTGCGGGGTTCCGGTTCGGCCCTCCCGGATTCCGTGTCCGTTTCCCCGAAGCTCTCCGCATCGCCCACCGGCTCCGACGTCGGCTCGTACACCGGCTCCGGCGTCGGCTCGTACACCGGCTCCGGACCGGGATCCGGCGGCCGGGCCGACGTCGCCCGGCCGGCCAGGAGCCTCGCATCCGCCGTATGCAGACCGATCGTCTCGTCGAGAGGCGGGAAGGACGAGGAGGGCGGGGAGGGCGGGGAGGAAGCAGGGGCGGCCTGCGCCCGGTGTGCGTGCGCGGGCTCCTGCTGCCCGTACCAGTCCCGTTCGAAGCCCTCCGGGTCGTACCACTCCGGCGGGGTCTCCTCGGCCCTCTGCGCCCCAGGTGACGGCTGCGCCGGCCGTTGTACCGAGGGCGGCGCCGACTGCTCCGGCGCCCGGTGCAGCCCTCGTCCTCGCTGCTGCCCCTCCACCCGCTCCCGCAACGGGATGTTGCCCGTCCGGAACCACGGCGAGGCATGCTGCCCCGGCAGCGGATCGTTCAGCGGATCCGCCAGTTGATCGACCGCCGCCTCGAACGCACCCGCGGCCTCATACGCTCCTTGCCCGTACGGGCCGTCCGGTCCCGCGTCGGGTTCCGGGCGGAGTGCGGTCACGCGACGGCCTTGCCCACCACCGGCGCGAGCCCCGTCGACCTCGCGACGGCTCCTGCGTCGCCGCACTGGGCCAGCCAGTTGGCCAGCATCAGGTGGCCGTGCTCGGTCAGCACCGACTCCGGGTGGAACTGCACGCCCTCCACCGGGAGTTCGCGATGGCGCAGCCCCATGATGATGCCGTCGGCGGTGCGCGCCGTCACCTCCAGTTCCGCCGGAACCGTGTCGGGTTCGGCGGCGAGCGAGTGGTAGCGGGTCGCGGTGAAGGGGGACGGCAGACCGGTGAAGACGCCCGTGCCCTCGTGGGTCACCAGCGAGGTCTTGCCGTGCAGGAGCTCCGGAGCGCGGTCCACCACACCGCCGTAGGCCACCGCCATCGACTGCATCCCGAGGCAGACGCCGAAGACCGGGACGCCGGTGGCCGCGCAGTGGCGCACCATCTCGACGCAGATCCCCGCCTGCTCAGGAGTACCGGGGCCGGGTGACAACAGCACGCCGTCGAAGCCGTCCTGGGCGTGTGCGGTGGTCACCTCGTCGTTGCGCAGCACTTCGCACTCGGCACCGAGCTGGTAGAGGTACTGGACGAGGTTGAAGACGAAGCTGTCGTAGTTGTCCACGACGAGGATGCGGGCGCTCACTGGCCTGCCCCCGATCCGGTCGAGCCGTCAACGGTCACGTCACCGAACGGAAGCAGTGGTTCCGCCCATGGGAAGACGTACTGGAAAAGCGCGTAGACGACGGCCAGCACCAGCACGAGCGAGATGAGCGCACGCACCCATGCGTTGCCCGGCAGATGCCGCCAGATCCAGCCGTACATGCTGTCCCCTCCATTCGGTACGGGACCAGACTAAAGGGCCGGGGGCGGCAGCAGGGGTCAGCTGTGGAAAGCCGCCGGCCTGCCCTCGGTGACCGGCTGGGTGGCGTCGAGGTGCGCCCAGGCGATCAACCGGTGGCTGCTGCCCCATTCGGGGTCGCAGGTGGTCAGGGTCAGATAGCGGCCGGGCCCGTGGTAGCCGGATTTGCGGGGCACCGGGTCGATGACCCGGGTGTCGCTCGGCACCGTGCGGTAGGGCTTCCTGTCGATGCGGTACGTGAACCACGTCGTCCCGTCCGTCAGCACCACCGCATCCCCCGGTCGCAGCTTCGGGAAGTCCTTGAACGGATCCCCGTACGTGCGGCGGTGTCCGGCCAACGCGAAATTGCCCGTCGCACCGAGGCGGGCGGTCCCGCTGTAGTGGCCGATCCCCTTCTGCAGGGTCCTGACCCGGGTGTTCTCCAGGACGGGCCACTCCCAGCCCTTGCCGAAGCGGGGTATGTACAGCATCGCGAACGGCTTGCCGTCGCGGTACGCCGCGGCGGGGGCGGGGTCCGCGGCCTCGGGGGAGGTTCGCGGCGCGGGGGTGGGCGTGGTCACCGTTTCCTGCGCCCACTGGTCGTGCAGGGCATCGATCTGCCCCTCGGTCGCACCGGCGGCCTTCACACCGGTCCAGAACAGGACGTACACCACGAAGAGCAGGATCAGGACGCCGATGGTGATGCAGAGTTCGCTGAACGTCCTCACGACCAGTCGTAACGGCACCTCGTCGGCCTCCCCACAGAAGCGTGCTAGTCCCCGGGCTCCGCATAGTGGAGATCCACTGTGCCCGAGTAACCGGGAAGAGTCACCGCCTCGTGCTCGTCGACTTTCCAGCCGAGGCCGTATGCCTTCACATAGAGCAGGTAGTTGCTGATCGCCGGGGAGTCGTCGAGCGCCTGCTTGAGCTCGTCCGGATCACCGACTGCGGTGATCTTGTACGGCGGGGAGTAGACGCGGCCCTGGAGGATCAGGGTGTTGCCGACGCAGCGCACCGCACTGGTGGAGATCAGCCGCTGGTCCATGACCTGGATGCCCCGGGCGCCGCCCGCCCAGAGGGCGTTGACGACCGCCTGCAGGTCCTGCTGATGAATGACCAGGTCATTCGGTTGCGGATCGGGGTAGCCGGGGTTGGCGGTGGCGTTGGACGGGGCGTCATTGAGCGTCACGGACACGGACCGGCCGGTGATCTTCGTGGTGCCCGCGACCCGTTCCAGTTCCTTGAGCCGGGCGGTCTCCGCCTCGGTGCTGCCGTCGTCGCGGCGGACGAGCGCGTCGATGTCCTCGCGCACGGATGCGTTGGCCTCGTCCAGCTGCGCGTTCTTGCCGCTCCGCTGCTGGATGAGGTCGGAGAGCTTCAGCAGCGAGGAGTCGGTGCGGAGGTTGGTGCCCTTGGCCGTGTTGGCGCTGGTGACGAAGATCAGGCCGGCGAGGGCGAAGACGGCAGCGGTGAGCACTCTGGCCGGGTGCCGGAAGATGCGCCGGACCGGTCCTCGGGGGAAGTCGGCAGAATTGCTCAACGTACCCTTATCTCCTTCGGCGCCACGGAAGCACTACGCTAACGGACGCCCCGGGGAGGCAACATTCCCCCTCGCGCCCACCCCCGGCGCCAGCCACAGTTCCCTGCGCGGTCACGCAGCGCATCGACAGGAGAGTTCCTCGTGCCGAAGTCACGTATCCGCAAGAAGGCCGACTTCACGCCGCCTCCGGCGAAGCAGGCAACCAACATAAAGCTGACCAGCCGCAGCTGGGTGGCGCCCGTGATGCTGGCGCTCTTCCTGATCGGTCTGGCCTGGATCGTCGTCTTCTACGTGACCGACGGCGATCTGCCGATCTCGTCGCTGAAGAACTGGAACATCGTCGTCGGCTTCGGCTTCATCGCCGGCGGCTTCGGTGTCTCCACGCAGTGGAAGTAGCACCGCAGGGAAGGTGATCCCCGCGGCACGGCCTGGTCCGGCAGCCCTTGCCCCGGTGCCGTGACACTGGTTACCCACAGCGTTATCCACAGGCAGGGGAAAAGGTCAGACGATCTGTGGATAACTCACCGGTTGTTGACACCGATGTGACTGCCACCTCCTCCGTTCGAGGAGGGTATGCCCCTTGTCGCTGCTGGAAAGCCCCAGCTCAGCGACAAGGGGCACGGTTGTTCCCGCAGAATGCACAAGATCCGGCACCCACTGTGGACAGCTGACCGAGAAAGCCCCCACCAAGCCCCCGGGAAGGGGTGTGGACGGTCTCGGCTCAGGTCAGTGCGGCCGTTCTGGCCACGACGACGGCGATCACCGCCACCAGGACCAGGGCACAGGCCCCGAACTGGACCAGCGTCCGCCGCTCGCGAGGGGCGTGCACCATGGCGATCGCGATCAGCGTGCCGGCGATCAGACCGCCGACATGCGCCTGCCAGGCGATCCCGCCCCAGGGATTGAAGGTGATGACCAGGTTCACCGCGAGGAGCACGAAGACCGGACGCATGTCGTAGTTGAGCCGGCGCATCAGCACGGCGGTGGCCCCCAGCAGGCCGAAGATCGCTCCGGAGGCTCCGAGCGAGCCCTGGACCGGTGCGGCGAGCCAGTAGGTGAGAGCGCTGCCCGCCAGACCGGAGAGCAGGTAGAGCGAGAGGTAGCGGGCCCGGCCGAGGGCCGCCTCCAGCGGACCGCCGAGCCACCACAGCCCCAGCATGTTGAAGAGGATGTGCCACACCTGCTGGTGCAGGAACATCGACGTCACCAGCCGGTACCACTGGCCTTCGGCCACGCCCTCCAGCGGACCGCCGTAGTGGAACGTGGCACGGCCGATCAGCATCAGATCATCGATCAGCGCGCTGTTCGCCCAGACAGCGATGAACACGGCGACGTTGATACCGAGAAGGATCTTGGTGATCAGCCGCGGGTCGGCCGTGACAGCCGCACCGGCGATCGTGCGCGGCCGGGCGGCACCCGGTCCGTGCCCCGTACCGGCTCCCTGGCGGGCGCAGTCCGGGCACTGGAACCCGACCGAGGCATTGACCATGCATTCCGGGCAGATCGGGCGGTCGCAGCGGGTACAGCGGATGTGTGTCCCACGACCCGGGTGGCGGTAGCAGGCGAGTGCGCCGTCCGCCGCGGCGGACCGGTCCTGGTCCCCCGGCGGCTGCTGGTCCATCGGTCCCATCACTTACCGGTCCCCTCGGTGCTCGTCGTGGCGGCAGCACGCACAACACGGCCCTGCTCGTCCGTTATGTAACCAGTACGGACGAGCAGGGGGGTTGGTTCCCGGAAAGGGAATCAGAGCGCGGTCATACGACGACTGCGGCGGTCACCGGTTCTCGACGACGACCGACTCGATCACGACGTCCTGCAGCGGACGGTCGGTGCGCGCGTTGGTCGCGGTGGCCGCGATGGCGTCCACGACCTTCTGGCTGGCGGGATCGACGACCTCGCCGAAGATGGTGTGCTTGCCGGTCAGCCAGGCGGTCGGCGCAACCGTGACGAAGAACTGCGAGCCGTTCGTCCCCGGGCCGGCGTTGGCCATGGCCAGCAGGTACGGCTTGTTGAAGCTGAGGTCGGGGTGGAACTCGTCGGCGAACTCGTATCCCGGACCACCGGTGCCGTTGCCCAGCGGGTCGCCGCCCTGGATCATGAAGCCGCTGATGACCCGGTGGAAGACGGTGCCGTCGTACAGCCGGTCCGTGGACTTCTTGCCGGTCCCGGGGTGCGTCCACTCGCGCTCGCCCTTGGCGAGCTCGACGAAGTTCTTGACCGTCTTGGGCGCGTGGTTCGGCAGGAGCCGGACCTCGATGTCGCCCTGATTGGTCTTCAAGGTGGCGTAAAGCTGCTCAGCCACGATCTGCCTTCCGTAAGTCTTCCGTGAGGTCCACCGATCCTCGCACGGACCGTCCACTCCGGCGCCCGGCCGCCACGGCCGACGCACCTCGCTCACCTTCCTGCCCCATCCGCCTCCCCCCTCGCCGGGGCCGTACCGTCCCGCCCGTCCGCGACTTCCCCGAAGGCCCGGGGTGCCGCTCCCCGCAGGAACAAATGCGTCCAAGCGCGTGACGAACCGGCGCGGGCTGACCGCGGCACTGTCGTCGGCAAGCTCCCCTTGAACCACATGACCTGAATACCTCACTGATCATCTGAATGACCCGTATGCCCGCCCCGCATGCCGGACGGGCGTCCAGCAGGCATGATCTCGAAATGGGTGGAAAGGCGGAGTATCCACCCGCCACCAAGGAGGAGGATCCCGTGACCCGCATCGACAGCGTGCGCGCCGCAACCGACTCGGCGAAGGAAAGCGTGCAGCACGCCGCGGAAGTGGTGGCGCCCTACGCCGACTCGGCCAAGGACCAAGCCGCTCTTCTCGCGTGCGAGGCCCGCGCGCGGCTGGCGCCGAAGATGTCGAAGGCCGCCCGGCAGGCCCGCGTCCGATACGACACCCATCTCGCACCGCGGATCGAGCTGGCCCGCACCCATGTACCCCCCAGGGTCGACGAGGCCGCCCAGCGCGCCGCGCTCCGCACCCGCCGGGCCGCCCGCACCGCCGCGGACTTCACCGTGCCGCGCGTCGAACAGGCGATGGCCGTCGCCCAGCCCATGGCCGAGGAGGCCTCGGCCCGCAGCGCCGCGGCGCTGGCCGCGTTGCGCAGCCCGGTCACCGCGCAGGAGATCCGGCAGCTGGCCAGGAAGCACGAGCGTCGGGCGACGGCCGGCCGGTTCTTCAAGCAGTTCGCCGTGGTCGGCATCGCGGTGGCCGCCGGCTACGCCGCCTGGAGGTGGTGGGACAAGCAGGCCAACCCGGACTGGCTGGTCGAACCGCCCGCCCCCACGGAGGTCTCCGACCAGTCGCCGACGTCCTCGGTCGACGGCAGCGGGCCTTCCCCGCTCGACCCGGAGGGCCGGGCCAGGCAGACCGGCACGGAGACCAAGGGCACGGAAGGCCCGGACGAGGTGGACGGCACCGATCTCGACGACCGCGGCTGAACAAGCTCCCGTACGTACGGCAGAACGGGCGCCGGAGGACCCTGAGGTCTTCCGGCGCCCGTTCTGGCGTCTGTGGAGCCTAGGAGATTCGAACTCCTGACATCTGCCTTGCAAAGGCAGCGCTCTACCAACTGAGCTAAGGCCCCGAAAAGCGGGCACCACCGAACGCCTTGACGCCTCGGTGACCGCCGCAGACCAGAGTACCGGGTACTCCCGGGAATCTTGCAAAAAGATGGGGGCTCCCCGTCGGCGACCACGCTCCGTAAGATGCTCGGCGAGGTTCGCAGCAGCGAAGCCGCAGCGAAGGGGAGACGCCATGGATGTAGCTCAGCAAGAGGCAACGGCAAGAGCCAGGGAGCTTCAGCGCACTTGGTACGGAGAACCTCTCGGCGCGCTCTTCCGCCGGCTGATAGACGATCTCGGTCTGAACCAGGCCCGGCTCGCCGGGGTCCTCGGGCTGTCCGCCCCCATGCTCTCCCAGCTGATGAGCGGCCAGCGGGCCAAGATCGGCAACCCCGCGGTCGTCCAGCGCGTCCAGGCCCTCCAGGAACTGGCCGGTCAGGCCGCCGACGGCAGTGTCAGCGCCGGAGAGGCCGCCGCACGCATGGAGGAGATCAAGAAGTCCCAGGGCGGCTCCGTCCTCACCAGCTCCGGTCAGACCTCCCGTACCGGCGGCGCCCCGACCGTCCGTCGGGTGGTGCGTGAGATCCAGTCGCTGCTGCGATCGGTCGCGGCCGCCGGTGACATCATCGATGCCGCCGACTCCCTCGCCCCGACCCATCCGGAACTGGCAGAGTTCCTCAGGGTGTACGGCGCGGGGCGCACCGCCGACGCGGTGGCGCACTACGAAGGACACCAGAACTAGTGCCGGCCACGGCACTGGGACCCGTCGGGGCATCAGGTCACTGACCCCCCGAGAGCCGAGCACGAGCCGGAACCGGAACTGGGAGCGGGCGCAGCGCAATGGGTGAGGTCTTCGCCGGTCGGTACGA
Organism: Streptomyces sp. NPDC052052; assembly: GCF_040680455.1. NCBI lineage: Bacteria > Bacillati > Actinomycetota > Actinomycetes > Kitasatosporales > Streptomycetaceae > Streptomyces > Streptomyces sp. NPDC052052. The sequence continues at coordinate 188,563 of NZ_JBFAWU010000012.1, forward strand.
ACTGATCGATCCGATCGGACGTGGTGGGGTCGGCGCCGTCTGGCGCGCCTGGGACCACCGGCGCCGCCGTTACGTGGCAGCCAAGGTCCTCCAGCAGAGCGACGCGCACACACTGCTGCGCTTCGTCCGCGAGCAGGCGCTGCGGATCGAGCATCCGCATGTGCTGGCCCCGGCCAGCTGGGCCGCGGACGACGACAAGGTGCTGTTCACCATGGACCTGGTGAGCGGTGGTTCGCTGGCGCATGTCATCGGTGACTACGGACCGCTGCCTCCCCGGTTCGTCTGCACGCTGCTCGACCAGCTGCTCTCCGGCCTGTCCACGGTGCACGCGGAGGGCGTCGTGCACCGGGACATCAAACCCGCCAACATCCTCATGGAGGCCACCGGAACGGGACGGCCGCATCTGCGCCTGTCCGACTTCGGCATCTCCATGCGCAAGGGTGAGCCGCGGCTCACCGAGACCAACTACGTGGTCGGAACGCCCGGTTACTTCGCACCCGAGCAGATGATGGGCGCGGAACCCGATTTCCCCGCCGACCTGTTCGCGGTGGGCCTCGTCGCGCTGTATCTGCTGCAGGGCAGGAAGCCCGACGCGCAGGCCCTCATCGAACACTTCGCCGCGTACGGCACTCCCGGTGCCCCGGAGGGGATTCCGGAGCCGCTGTGGCAGGTCCTGGCGGGGCTGCTGCAACCCGATCCGCAGGCCCGGTTCCGTACCGCCACCGGCGCGCGCAAGGCGCTGACGGCCGCGGTCGAGATGCTGCCGGACCCCGGCGCCGAGGACGAGCCGGTGGAGGTCTTCGACCAACTCGGGCCGCTGCCCGCCGGTTTCGGTCCCGACGGGCCGATCGCGTCCCCGCGGCCGGCCGAACCGAACACGCCTACCGGGCCGACGGTCCAGCAGCCCTACACCCAGCCGCCGACCTCGATGTCGGAGACGGGCAGCTTCCATCTCCCTCCGCCTCCGCAGCAACCCACGTCACTGCCCCACCCGGTGCAACCGGCCGCGCCCCCCGCTCCGCTCCCGGCGCACACAGCCGCCCCCTTCCACGCGACGGACCTCTCACAGGCCCCCATGGCCGCCGTGCAGCACGAACCGGCTCCCACCCGCGCGTACACCACCGGGCAGCCGCAGACCGCCCCGCCCGGGACAGGACCGGCCCCGCACTTCTCTGCCGTTCCCACACCGGCCCCGCGGACGCGTCCGGGACCGCCCCGGAAGGTGGCGGTCCCGGTCCTGGTGGTGGCGCTGATCAGTTTCACCGTGGGCATCTGGGCGCTGGCCCGGGGCTGACCCGCCCGCCGGGAGCCCTCGGTCGTACCCGGCGGCCCCTTCGGCTACCAGGCCTGCGGCGATCCTCCGTACGGCGTCCCACCGCCGTCCGCCGGGCCGCCCGTGAGCGGACCGTGCGTACCGGTCGGGGCCGCCGCAGCGGTCGCCACGCGACGCCGTGCCAGCAGAGTCCACACCCCGAGCCCGAGCACCAGCACCGTCCCCACGCCGATCCCGGTCACGCCGACCACCATCCGCAGGGTGTCGCTCCCGGCCGCCGCCTCGGGGCCGCTCAGGCCGTTCCTCGCCATGTCCTTGTCGTCCTGCGTGACCGAGAAGATCCCGGTGTCCCCGGTGTACGGGGTCTTCCCGGCCGGCCCCTCGACGTCGATCCGGAGAGTCAGCGGAATCGCCGTGTCGCCGTAGGAGTTCGCGATCTTCGGGCTGAGGGACACGGACAGGTAGTACCAGCCGGCGAACCGCATGGCGCTGACGCTGTCACTGAAGTCGTAACGGTTCTCGTACGCCACCGGAGGAAGCGGATCCAGCGACACCGAGGCCGGCTTGCCGGCGTAGGACAGCGGCAACGCGTCGTCGACATGGCCCTGGGCCGGGTTGTCCAGGGACATCGCCAGCGCGTTGCCGACGTACTCGTCGGAGGCCGTGCTGTTGCTCAGGGCGGCGGTGGCGAAGATCTGCTGGCCCCAGTCCACCGGCACGCGGTAGAAGCGGGTCTGCCCCGGCGCGATGTCGTCGGTCCACTCACCGGTGTCCAGGCTGGTCGCGTCGTAGTAACTGCTCCCGCCCGACCGCTTCTGCTTCTGCGGGGCGGCGGTGGGCGGCTCGGGGGAGGCCGACGGCCAGTCCTCCGGCGCCCGGGTCGGCAGGGAACCGGGCGTCTTCAGCTGCGGTTCCGACACATGGCGCAGCTCCAGATCCCATGCACCGGGCGACGACGTGGCCTTGCTCTCCCGCTCGATCAGGACGTTGTACGTCCCGGCCTCCTGGCAGGTGCTGCTGTTGGCCGCCACGATCCGGTGGGCGTACGCCGCGATCGGCCGCGGGAACTCCGCCGACCTGAACCGGGCGTCCTCCTGACTGCACTGCCGGTCCGTGCTGTCCCTGATACTGACCGAGATCCCGTCCCCGTAGGCGACCTGGCCGCCGTCCCTGGGCACGGCCACCACCGAGACGTAGGCGTTCGTCCGCGCGTCGAGGTCCAGGCGGTAATAGAGCTTCTCGCCGGGCTCGATCGAGCTCCGGTAGACCGATCCGGGCGTGAGCGCCGACGCCTCGGTGCTGATCTCCGCACCACTGACCTTCTTCGCCCCGGGTTCGAACGTGTACGCGGCACCCTCGCCCTGCGCGTGCGCCTGCCCCGGCAGCACCGCCGCCGCACACATCGCCGCGACCGCGGCCAGCGCCACCCGGCCCCTGTTGGGCTGCCTCATCACGCGCTTCCCCCTCGTCGTCGGTGCGGCCCGCCCGCGACGCCCGGGCAGGAACACGAGCCCCGCGGTCGCGCTCACCACGGCGCCCGCCCCGGCAGCGGCCGCGATGCCCGTCCATCCTGCCCCGCCCGTACCGCTGCTGTCTTGGACGCCGCTCGAATGGCCCCGCTTGTCGGGCTTCCTGGCCGCGGCACCCGCATGGTGGCGTGGCCGACCGGCTCGTCGCCGCGCGCCGGCGCCCCCGGCGCCACACTGCTCCGCGCGTCCCCTCGACCGGAGAACCAGGCTGTTTTGCTCCCGCAAGCCATGGCTTTGCTTCGGTGCCCCCGAGAACGGGCGTCACGGTCCCGCGACAGCACGAAGCCCCGGCCGCTCAGCGACCGGGGCCCGTTATCAGGCTGTTCTGTCTCACACACCCGAACCTGCGGGCACGGAGTCGGTCGCCTCCGTCCACAGATCCTGCTCGGCGCGATCCGCCTGGATCTGGCGGTACACGAGGAGCCCGCCGATGGCGGCCAGTGCGACCAGGAGAAGCTTCTTCACCGCGCGACCTCGTCTTTCCTTGACGTAGGGGACTTCTGCCGCCCGACTATACACACCGGCCGATATCGTTCGGTGACCTGCCTGCGGCCCAACTCACGCCCGGTACAGAGCGATCATCCGCCCGCTCGCGAGAGCCGTCCCGGCCGAAGCAACCAGCCGCGGCGGCCGTCCCCCGGAGCCCTGTCAAAACCGGTTGAACCATACGAGTGGTGTTCATCAGAAGATCTTCGGATCGGTGGCGTCGGTCCCTGCATTGACGAACTAAGTACACATCATCAGAAAGGTACGCAAACCGGACCACCCGAAAGCGAGGGGCCATGAGCACCTTCAAGCCCAGGAACATCTGGACCGCCTTCGTCACCGCTCTCTTCGCACTCCTCGCCGCACTGGGCTTCATGAGCGCCCCGGCGGCGGCCACCGAAGCAAGCACCACGGAGCCGAGCACCACGAACCAGGAGCACACGGGTGCCGCCCCGGTCACCGCGTCCACCCCGTCGGTGCGATGGACCCTTCCCCGCGACAGGGCACTGCCCCCGACGATGAAGCAGCGCATCCGCGCCGAGGCGCACGGCTCCTCACCCGTCACCCGGCATCTGTCCGCAGACACGACGGACGCCGCGAAGACCAGCGGCACCACCCGAGCCGCCCACGGGGCCCGGGCGGGGGACGGATCCCTCCTCCCGCCATGAAAGCCCTGCTGAGAGCCCCGCACCTGACGCACCGAGCCCTCGGAACCGGTCTCGCACCGGACACGGGGGCTTCTTCGTGCGCCCGGACCTCTCGCGGTGCGAGGACATGAGCCTGTCCCCTGCCGTACGCAGCCCCATGGGGCGGCACCGCACACCAGGAACACGAGGCGGCTCCCCCTCGCCTCCCCGCGCAGGCGCACACCACCGCAGCCACACACACGACCCCACGCAGAAGGCCCGGTCTCTCCGAGGAGATACCGGGCCTTCTGCTGTCACTGTGGGGCTAACAGGATTTGAACCTGTGGCCTCATCCTTATCAGGGATGCGCTCTAACCAACTGAGCTATAGCCCCGCCGCGCTGCGCGCTGACCTCTGAAGATTAGCGCACGTCGGGGCCAGTCCCAAAATCGATACCCTGCGCGCTACTCGTCCTCGGCCAGCGTGAGCTCGACGCCGCCCACGAAGCCTGCCGACAGGTTGTAGATGAAGGAGCCCAGAGTCGCCAGCGCGGTCGCCAGAACCACGTCGATCACAGCGATGACCGAGGTGAAGAGGAGGACCCTCGGCAGCGACAGGAACGACTGGAGATCGAAGCCACTGTTGTCGTTCGAACCGGTGGCCTCGCTGATCGTGCCGCCCACGGTGGAGAAGACGCCCATCGCGTCCATCACCATCCACAGGACCGCGGACGCCACCACCGTGCAGATGCCGAGCGCGATGGAGAGCAGGAAGCTGACCTTCATCACCGACCACGGGTCGGCCTTGGCCACCCGCAGCCGCGCCTTGCGGGTACGCGGAGTGGTCCGCGCACCGGTCCGCGGTCGCCGGGCACCCTGCGCGGCGCCGGCTTCCTGCGTACCGCCCTGTGGGGCGTACGGCCGACCGCCCTGGGGCCCGCCCGCGGGCGAGGGGTAGGCCTGCGGCGGGTGGTACGGCCCGCTCGCCTGCCCCGGTGCGGGCTCGCGCTCACCGGGCAACGGCCCGGTCGCGTAGCCCTCGTACTGGGGCTGAGGCCCCCGGGTGTCCGTCACTGTGCCCCCTTGGGAGTCCGTGGCGGGGCCACGGGCACCGTGCGCTCCTGCTCCGGAAGCAGCCGAACCGGCGCCCGTGGCTCCACTCACGCTTTACTCCTCGTGCTCCCCGGCCGAAGGCGACGTGCCTTCGACATCTCCCTCGACCGTGCTCTCGGCAGCCTCTGCCGTCGCAGCCTCGGCGTCCTCGGACCCCTCGGCCTCTTCGGCCTCGTGGTCCGCCTCGGCGTTACGGGCGATACCGACGACGGCATCGCGCTTGCCCAAGTTGATCAGTTGGACGCCCATGGTGTCACGGCCCGTCTCCCTGACTTCATTGACTCGCGTACGAATCACACCGCCGCTGAGCGTGATGGCGAGGATCTCGTCCGACTCCTCGACCACCAGCGCGCCGACCAACGAGCCGCGGTCCTCCACGATCTTGGCGGCCTTGATGCCCAGGCCACCGCGGCCCTGGACGCGGTACTCGTCGACGGGGGTCCGCTTCGCGTACCCGCCGTCGGTGGCAGTGAACACGAACGTACCGGGCCGGACAACATTCATCGAGAGCAGTTCGTCGCCTTCGCGGAAACTCATGCCCTTGACGCCCGAAGTGGCACGCCCCATCGGACGCAGCGCCTCGTCCGTGGCGGTGAACCTGATCGACTGGGCCTTCTTGCTGACGAGCAGCAGGTCGTCCTCGGCCGACACCAGCTCCGCGCCGATGAGTTCGTCGGGAGTGCCTTCGTCACCATCGGCCACCTCCCGGAGGTTGATGGCGATGACACCCCCGGAACGCGGCGAGTCGTAGTCCTTGAGCGCGGTCTTCTTCACGAGACCGGCCTTGGTGGCCAGAATCAGATAGGGCGCGGCCTCGTAGTCACGGATCGCCAGGATCTGGGCGATCCGCTCGTCCGGCTGGAAGGCCAGCAGGTTGGCGACGTGCTGGCCACGGGCATCGCGGCCGGCGTCCGGGAGTTCGTAGGCCTTCGCCCGGTACACCCGGCCCTTGTTGGTGAAGAACAGCAGCCAGTGGTGCGTGGTCGACACGAAGAAGTGGTCGACGATGTCGTCTTCCTTGAGCTTCGTACCGCGCACGCCCTTGCCGCCGCGCTTCTGCGAGCGGTAGTCGTCCGTCTTCGTGCGCTTCACATAGCCGCCACGCGTGATCGTGACGACGATGTCCTCCTCGGCGATCAGGTCCTCGATGGACATGTCGCCCTCGAAGGGCACCAGCTTGGAGCGCCGGTCGTCGCCGAACTTCTCGACGATCGCCGCGAGCTCCTCGCTGACGATCTTCCGCTGCCGGTCCGGCGACACCAGGATCGCGTTGTACTCGTTGATCTTCGCCTGGAGCTCGTCGTGCTCCGCGGTGATCTTCTGGTGCTCCAGCGCGGCCAGCCGGCGCAGCTGCATCTCCAGGATCGCGTTCGCCTGGAGTTCGTCGATCTCCAGCAGGCCCATCAGGCCCTCACGCGCGACCTCGACCGTCTGGCTGCGCCGGATGAGGGCGATGACCTCGTCGATCGCGTCCAGCGCCTTGAGCAGACCGCGCAGGATGTGCGCCCGCTCCTCCGCCTTGCGCAGACGGAACCTCGTGCGGCGGACGATGACCTCGATCTGGTGCGTCACCCAGTGGCGGATGAACGCGTCGATCGACAGGGTGCGCGGCACACCGTCGACCAGGGCCAGCATGTTGGCGCCGAAGTTGGTCTGCAGATCGGTGTGCTTGTAGAGGTTGTTCAGGACGACCTTGGCGACCGCGTCCCGCTTCAGCACGACGACCAGACGCTGGCCGGTGCGCGACGAGGTCTCGTCACGGACGTCCGCGATCCCGCCGACCTTGCCGTCCTTCACCAGATCGGCGATCTTCTGCGCCAGGTTGTCGGGGTTGGTCTGGTACGGAAGCTCCGTGACGACCAGGCACTGCCGGTTCTGGATCTCCTCGACCGCGACGACCGCCCGCATCGTGATCGAGCCACGGCCGGTGCGGTACGCCTCCTCGATGCCCTTGCGGCCCACGACGAGCGCACCCGTCGGGAAGTCCGGGCCCTTGATCCGCTCGATCAGCGCGTCCAGGAGTTCCTCCTGGGAGGCCTCCGGGTGCTCCAGGTACCACTGCGCACCGTCTGCGACCTCGCGCAGGTTGTGCGGCGGGATGTTGGTCGCCATACCGACCGCGATCCCCGCGGAACCGTTGACCAACAGGTTCGGGAAGCGCGCCGGCAGAACCGTCGGCTCCTGGTTGCGGCCGTCGTAGTTGTCCTGGAAGTCGACGGTCTCCTCGTCGATGTCCCTGACCATCTCCATGGACAGCGGCATCATCTTGCACTCGGTGTACCGCATGGCGGCGGCCGGGTCGTTGCCCGGAGAACCGAAGTTGCCGTTGGAGTCCACCAGTGGCATGCGCATCGACCACGGCTGCGCCAGTCGCACCAACGCGTCGTAGATCGACGAGTCACCGTGCGGGTGGTACGTACCCATGACGTCTCCGACGACACGGGCGCACTTGTAGAAGCCCTTCTCGGGCCGGTAGCCGCCGTCGTACATCGCGTACAGCACCCGGCGGTGGACGGGCTTCAGGCCGTCCCGTACGTCGGGCAGCGCACGCGAGACGATGACGGACATCGCATAGTCGAGGTAGGAGCGCTGCATCTCCGTCTCGAGCCCCACGGGCTCGACACGCATGCCCACGCCGGCGGCGGCGGGCTCCTGCTCGGGTGTCACGGGGGTGTTCTCGTCGGCCATTGCTGGTCAAAGTCCTTTCGAGCGGCGGCTTGCGGATACGGCCGACTCAGATGTCGAGGAAGCGGACGTCCTTGGCGTTGCGCTGGATGAACGAGCGCCGCGCCTCGACGTCCTCGCCCATCAGCACCGAGAAGAGGTCGTCGGCCTGCGCCGCGTCGTCCAGCGTGACCTGGCCGAGGACCCGGTGGTCGACGTCCATCGTGGTGACGCGCAGCTCCTCGGCGTTCATCTCGCCGAGGCCCTTGAAGCGCTGGATCGAGTCTTCCTTGATCCGCTTGCCGTTCTGCTTGCCCAGTTCGACCAGGGCGTCGCGCTCCCGGTCCGAGTACGCGTACTCGAAGTCGTCCCGGCCCCACTTGATCTTGTAGAGCGGCGGGCGGGAGAGGTACACGTGCCCGGCCTCGACCAGCGGACGCATGAAACGGAAGAGGAACGTCAGCAGCAGGGTGTTGATGTGCTGACCGTCGACATCGGCGTCCGCCATCAAGATGATCTTGTGGTAGCGGAGCTTCTCGATGTCGAAGTCCTCGTGGACCCCGGTACCGAAGGCCGAGATCAGCGCCTGGACCTCGGTGTTCTGCAGGATCTTGTCGACCCGGGCCTTCTCGACGTTCAGGATCTTGCCTCGGATCGGCAGGATCGCCTGGTACATCGGGTTGCGGCCGGACTTCGCCGAACCACCGGCGGAGTCACCCTCGACGATGAAGATCTCGCACTTCGTCGGGTCGTTGGACTGGCAGTCGCTCAGCTTGCCCGGCAGCGAGGCGCTCTCCAGCAGCCCCTTGCGACGGGTCAGGTCACGCGCCTTGCGGGCCGCGACCCGGGCCGTGGCGGCCGCGATGCCCTTGCGGACGATGTCGGCCGCCTCGTTGGGATTGCGGTCGAACCAGTCCGTGAGGTGCTCGTGGACCACCTTCTGGACGAAGGTCTTCGCCTCCGTGTTGCCCAGCTTGGTCTTGGTCTGGCCCTCGAACTGCGGCTCGCCCAGCTTCACCGAGATGATCGCCGTCAGACCCTCACGGATGTCGTCACCGGTGAGGTTGTCGTCCTTGTCGCGCAGCAGCTTCTTGTCCCGCGCGTACTTGTTGACCAGCGTGGTCAGCGCGGCGCGGAAGCCCTCCTCGTGGGTACCGCCCTCATGCGTGTGGATCGTGTTCGCGAAGGAGTAGACGCCCTCGGTGTACTGCGTGTTCCACTGCATGGCGATCTCGGCCGAGAGGAGACGCTCCTTGTCCTCGGCCTCGATGTCGATCACCGACTGGTGGATGACATCGCCCTTGCGGGAGTTGAGGTACTTCACGAAGTCGACGATGCCGCCCTCGTAGTGGTACGTGACCGAGCGGGCCTGCTTCTCCTCGGCGGTCTCGGCGACCTCGGCGACCTCCGCACCCGAGGTGGCCTTCGCCGACTCGCGCTCGTCGGTGAGCTTGATCGTCAGGCCCTTGTTGAGGAAGGCCATCTCCTGGAAGCGGCGCGACAGGGTCTCGAAGGAGTACTCGGTCGTCTCGAAGATGTCCCCGTCGGCCCAGAAGGTGACCGACGTGCCCGACTTGTCGGTGGCCTCGTTACGGGCCAGCGGAGCGGTCGGCACACCGAGCTTGTAGTCCTGGCTCCAGCGGTAGCCGTCCCGGCTGACCTCGACGGACACCCGCGAGGACAGCGCGTTCACCACGGAGACACCGACACCGTGCAGACCACCGGAGACGGCATAGCCGCCGCCGCCGAACTTGCCGCCGGCGTGCAGCACGGTCAGCACGACCTCGACCGCCGGCTTCTTCTCCGACGGCACGATGTCGACCGGGATACCGCGGCCGTTGTCGATGACACGGACACCGCCGTCGGGGAGGATCGTGACGTCGATGGTGTCCGCATGCCCGGCCAGCGCCTCGTCGACCGAGTTGTCGACGACCTCGTACACGAGGTGGTGGAGGCCACGCTCACCGGTCGAGCCGATGTACATGCCAGGTCGCTTGCGGACCGCGTCCAGGCCCTCGAGGACGGTGATCGCGCTGGCGTCGTACGAGGCGCTGACCTCGCCGGAGGCCGATGCTTCGTCCAAGGCGTTCGCCTCGACGATCTCACCGGGTGTGGACGGATTGTTCTCGTTGGGGTTGCCGGAATCGGCCACGAAGCGCCCTTTCTGGCACAGCACAGGCCGTTCTCCGGACAGTCGGGAGCGGCTGCGTCGTTCGGCTTGTATCGACGACTCCCGCGAATATGCGGGATTACCCACCAGTCTACCGGTAGCACTGACACGAATGGGGGCTTGCCGGTACCTGAGTACGCATGTGCCGCCCTGAACCAGAGCCTGACGACTCCCCATATTCAGGAAGGGCTCTCAAGAGGCTCACGCGGGCATTGAGCGCTTCGACCTGTCAACCTCCCGCTACCGTGCGGGACACCCCACCCCACCCGCACCCCTCCATCACCCGTACAGAACAACGAGGAAGCGGCGGACGGTGCCACCTCGAAGACGGCAAATGGTGGTGAATCGCCCCGGAACAGAGCCCCCTCGGGCCCGGTGGACCGGCAAAAGACCAGCTCGGAGAGGTCGGACCGACCGGAGGGATCAGCCGTACGTGTCGCCGGGCCCGGTGCTCCCCGGCGCCCGCAGCGGACCGTACCTGCGCTGCGGCCCGCCCGGCCCCAACACCTTGATCAGCCGCACCGTCCCGTGCCCCAGGTCCGCGTTCAGCCGGGCCACCAGCTGAGGCGCCAGCAACCGCAGCTGAGTCGCCCACACCGTCGAATCGCACTGCACCGTCAGAACCCGCTCGTCCGGATCCTCGTCGTACCGCAGGGGTACGCAGTGATTGGCCAGGTCGTCACCGACGATCTGCGGCCACCGCCCCATCACCCCGCCCACCGCGGCAGGCGTCTCCCAGCCACGCTCAGTGATCAGGCGGTTGATCGCGGCACCCAGCTGCAACGGATCACGCCCGTCCGCCCGCGCTCCCGAACGCAGCCCACCGCCTCGCCTGGCCTGCTTCTTCTGCTGCGCCGCAGCACCTCGTGCCCGCGCCTGCTCCTTCGCCGCGCGCAACGCGACCCGCGCCAGATCGACGCCCGACGGCTCCGGCGGCTTCCCCTCCGTCGCCGGCCGCTCACCGGAAGAAGACCCGGACGTCTCACCGCGGGCGCTCACAGCCGCGTCACCTCACCCGCGGACACCACATACCGCGTCCCCGTCAGGACACCCGGAACATCGTCGTCCACGGCAGCCGTCACGAGCACCTGCTCACCCGGAGCCACCAGCTCCGCCAGCCGTTCACGACGACGCGCGTCCAGTTCCGCGAAGACGTCGTCCAGCACCAGCACCGGTTCGTTGCCCTCACTGCGCAGCAGATCGTACGAGGCCAGCCGCAGCGCCAACGCGTACGACCAGGACTCACCGTGGCTCGCGTACCCCTTGGCCGGCATCCCCCGCAGCGCCAGCAGCAGATCGTCGCGGTGCGGACCGACCAACGTCACACCCCGCTCGATCTCCTGCTTCCGGACGTCCGCGAGCGCGGCGATCACCTGCTCGAAGAGCTCCTCACGGGTGCGGGCCCGCGCCACGTCCGCACCGACCGAACTGCGGTACTCCAAGGTCACGGCACCGCCGCCGGGCGCGACATCCGCGTATGCCTTGTCGGCCAGCGGCTGCAGGGCCGCGATCAGATCCAGCCGCTGCGCGAGCAGCTCCGCGCCCACCCGTCCCAGATGCTGGTCCCACACATCGAGGGTGGACAGGTCCATCGACCGGCCGCCGTGCCTGCGGGCCATCGCCGCCGACTTCAGCAGGGTGTTGCGCTGCTTCAGCACCCGCTCGTAGTCCGAACGCACCCCCGCCATCCGCGGCGCGCGCGCCGTGATCAGCTCGTCGAGGAAGCGCCGACGCTCCCCGGGGTCCCCCTTGACCAGCGCGAGGTCCTCCGGCGCGAACAGCACCGTGCGTATGATCCCCAGCACGTCCCGCGGCCTGACCTGCGACGATCTATTGATCCGCGCACGGTTGGCCTTGCCGGGATTGAGCTCCAGCTCGACCAGCTGCGCACGCTCTCCCTGGGTCACCGCGGCCCGGATGACCGCCCGCTCCGCGCCCATCCGCACCAGCGGCGCATCGGAGGAGACGCGATGGCTGCCGAGGGTCGCGAGATAGCCGACGGCCTCCACCAGATTCGTCTTGCCCTGGCCGTTGGCCCCCACGAAAGCGGTGACGCCCGGATCGAGAGGCACCTCGACCCGGGCGTACGAGCGGAAGTCGGCCAGCGAGAGATGCGTGACATGCATGGGTGTACGCCGACCTTCCCGGCTTCCTGCTCCGTGCTCCGTAGTTCGGGTCGGACGTCTCGGTCCGGCCCGCTCCTCGTTGCGGTTACTTCTTGTTCTCGACCGCGTGGCCACCGAACTGGTTGCGCAGCGCGGCGATCATCTTCATCTGCGGGGAGTCGTCCTGGCGCGAGGCGAAACGCGCGAAGAGCGACGCCGTGATCGCGGGCAGCGGCACCGCGTTGTCGATCGCGGCCTCCACCGTCCAGCGTCCCTCACCGGAGTCGGCGGCGAAACCACGGAGCTTTTCGAGGTGCTCGTCGTCGTCCAGCGCGTTGACCGCCAGGTCGAGCAGCCAGGAACGGATGACCGTGCCCTGCTGCCAGGAACGGAAGACCTCACGCACATCGGTGACGGAGTCGACCTTCTCCAGCAGCTCCCAGCCCTCGGCGTAGGCCTGCATCATGGCGTACTCGATGCCGTTGTGGACCATCTTCGCGAAGTGTCCGGCGCCGACCTTGCCGGCGTGGACGGAGCCGAACTCACCCTCGGGCTTCAGCGCGTCGAAGATCGGCTGGACCTTCGCCACGTGCTCGGCGTCGCCGCCGTACATCAGCGCGTAGCCGTTCTCCAGGCCCCAGACACCGCCGGAGACGCCGCAGTCGACGAAGCCGATGCCCTTGATGCCCAGCTCGACCGCGTGCTTCTCGTCGTCCGTCCAGCGGGAGTTCCCGCCGTCCACGACGATGTCACCGGGTGAGAGGAGTCCGGCCAGCTCGTCGATGGTGGCCTGGGTCGGCGCACCGGCAGGCACCATGACCCAGACGACCCGGGGGCCCTTCAGCTTGCCCACGAGCTCTTCGAGGCTCTGGACATCGGAGACGTCAGGGTTGCGGTCGTAACCGATGACGCTGTGACCTGCGCGGCGGATGCGCTCGCGCATGTTGCCGCCCATCTTGCCGAGGCCGACGAGACCGAGCTCCATCAGAGATTCCTTAAGCGTTGTGCCGATTCGTACCCGAGGCCGAGCCTACGCCCGGCCGGAGGCAGACCGACGGGCGTGCTCGGCACCGAGTCCGCCCGTCGGGAGCTGCCGTCGCAGGACCTCAGAGAGGGTCAGCCGGAGAGGCGCACCGGCATGATCAGGTACTTGTATGCCTCGTCCGCCTCCGCGTCCACGGCCGGGCGGCCACTGAGCAGGGCGGGCTTGGTGGACGTCGTGAAGGAGAGCTGGGCGGCCGGGGAGTCGATCGCACTCAGTCCGTCCAGCAGGAAGGTCGGGTTGAAGGCGATCGAGATGTCGTCGCCCTCCAGCACCGCGTCGACCCGCTCCACAGCCTGTGCATCATCGCTGGAACCCGCCTCCAGGATCAGCACACCCTGCTCGAAGCTGAGCCGCACCGGGGTGTTCCGCTCGGCGACGAGAGCCACACGCTTGACCGCCTCGACGAACGGGGCGGTCTCGATGACCGCGACCGAGTTGAACTCGGTGGGGAACAGGGTCCGGTACTTCGGCAGGTCGCCCTCGAGCAGTCGCGTGGTCGTACGTCGGCCCGCGCCTTCGAAACCGATCAGCCCCTCACCGGCACCGGAGCCGGACAGCGCCAGAGTCACCGTGTCACCGCTGGTCAGCGCCTTGGCGGTGTCCAGCAGGGTCTTCGCGGGCACCAGAGCCACGGCCGAGGCGTCCGGGTTCTCCGGCTTCCAGAGGAACTCGCGGACCGCGAAGCGGTAGCGGTCGGTCGAGGCCAGGGTGACGGTGGAGCCCTCGATCTCGATCCGCACACCGGTCAGCACCGGCAGCGTGTCGTCACGGCCCGCGGCGATGGCCACCTGGGCGGCGGCAGAGGCGAAGACCTCGCCCGGGACCGTGCCCGTCGCGGTCGGCATCTCCGGAAGCGCCGGGTATTCCTCCACAGGAAGGGTGTGGAGTGTGAATCGCGAGGAGCCGCAGACCACGGTGGCACGCACACCGTCTGTGGAAATCTCCACCGGACGGTTCGGCAGGGCGCGGCAGATGTCGGCGAGCAGGCGGCCGGAGACCAGCACCGTGCCGTCCTCCTCGACCTCGGCATCCACCGAGACCCGGGCCGAGACCTCGTAGTCGAAGCTGGAGAAGCTGAGGGCACCGTCCTCGGCCTTCAGCAGAAGGCCCGCGAGAACGGGCGCCGGCGGACGGGCCGGGAGGCTACGGGCCACCCAGGCCACTGCCTCCGCGAGTACATCGCGCTCCACCCGGATCTTCACCGGAACCGCCTCCTGCTGTTGCTCGCTCGCCCTGCTGGCCTTCGTCGTCTGATCGGGTCTCCCGCCGTGACGGAGGGGGGACGCCGGTGACCAGTCTGACGTACGGCACCGACACTCGGTGCTGCTCGGGGTCAAGTCGCGACAAGAGGTTCGAAGAGTTCCGGCGCCGAGTTGTGCACAGCCCCTGCTTCGAAGCGAATTCCGGGCTAACTCTAGGTGGCAGTAGTAGTAGGGCCTGTGGAAACCGTGGATAACGTCATTTTCGCAGGTCAAGCCCAATTTTTTGTCCACTGCCCCTGTGGGTGGAACCCGTGGACAACCTGGCACTTCTGTGGACACACGAAAGTTCTGCACACCCGATGCACAGGACGGAGGGGTTTCTCCCCAGGGCTGTCCCCAGCTTTACCCAGGTTCCCCACAGCCCAACCGAGCCTCATGGTGTGACGCCTTTCACTCGGCGCAGTGAAGAGCGGTGTTCCCTTGCCGAACAGTGGACAGCTGTGTGGAGAAGCCTGCAGAAGCTGGGGACAACGTGACCCCAGCTGTGGGTTGCTGGTGGACAACCTGAGCGGGGTCTTGTGGATGAAGTCTCTGTCCACAGGCTGTGGATCATCGTTGACCACAAATCCCCAGGGTCTTGACCTGGCCTGATGGAGTATCGGCAGTCGGCCCTGTGGAAGCAATATGGACAACTTCTGGATCCCCAGGCTGTGGAGGGGAAAAAGTCGCTGGATCTGTGGAGAACTGCTCACCGACGCCAGGTATTCGAACACCGCGGCTCCGTCGAAGCCTTGGAACCAGCGTCTGGAGAGCGCATCCGAAGCACGGGACGGCCTTCAGAGCACAACGGGGCGGGTATCGAGCGGGTTCACAGAGGTACCCGGAGGGCTTCGCGAACTCTCCGTAAGGCTCGCGGACAAGCCTTGGGCAGCGCCGGCCAGAGCCTGGAAGCCCGGAGCAGATCGAGGCAGAGCAGCTCAGCTCAGCTCTGGGCAGCTCTGGGCAGCTCAGGGCAGCTCAGGGCAGCTCAGGGACGACGATCTCGTCCCGCCCCTTGGTCCCGGCATCCCCTGGGCAACAAAGGAGGGCGCCTGGACGACCCTCGTGGGGTTCCAGGCGCCCTCCTCCATGCGTGCGGAGGCTCTGCCGGTCGTGCGTCAGCCGTTCTTGATGCGGTTGGTGAGTTCGGTGACCTGGTTGTAGATGGAGCGTCGCTCCGCCATCAGCGCACGGATCTTCCGGTCCGCGTGCATCACCGTCGTATGGTCACGGCCGCCGAACTGTGCGCCGATCTTGGGCAGGGAGAGATCGGTCAGTTCCCGGCAGAGGTACATGGCGATCTGTCGGGCCGTCACCAGCACACGGCTGCGCGACGTCCCGCAGAGATCGTCCACCGTCAGGCCGAAGTAGTCCGCGGTTGCCGCCATGATGGCCGCTGCCGTGATCTCCGGCGCCGAGTCCTCGCCACCGGGGATCAGATCCTTCAGCACGTGCTCGGTCAGCCCGAGGTCCACCGGCTGACGGTTGAGACTCGCGAAGGCCGTGACCCGGATCAGCGCACCCTCCAGCTCCCTGATGTTCCGTGAGATGCGGGAGGCGATGAACTCCAGTACCTCCGGCGGGGCGTTGAGCTGCTCCTGAACCGCCTTCTTGCGGAGGATCGCGATCCGGGTCTCCAGCTCAGGCGGTTGTACGTCGGTGGTCAGACCCCACTCGAAACGGTTCCGCAACCGGTCCTCCAGGGTCACCAGTTGCTTGGGCGGCCGGTCCGAGGACAGCACGATCTGCTTGTTCGCGTTGTGGAGCGTATTGAAGGTGTGGAAGAACTCCTCCTGCGTCGACTCCTTGCTCGCCAGGAACTGGATGTCGTCGACCAGCAGGATGTCCACGTCGCGGTAGCGCTTGCGGAACGTGTCGCCCTTGCCGTCGCGGATCGAGTTGATGAACTCGTTGGTGAACTCCTCGGAGCTCACGTACCGCACCCGGGTACCCGGGTAGAGGCTCCGGGCGTAGTGCCCGATGGCGTGCAGCAGATGGGTCTTGCCGAGCCCGGACTCCCCGTAGATGAAGAGCGGGTTGTACGCCTTGGCGGGCGCCTCGGCGACCGCGACCGCTGCGGCGTGCGCGAATCGGTTGGACGCGCCGATGACGAAGGTGTCGAAGAGGTACTTCGGATTCAGCCGGGCCGCCGGCTCGCCGGGACCGGACGCGGGAGCGGGCTGTGCGCCCATCGGTCCGCTGCCGCCGCCGGGCCGTCCGGTTCCGGCTCCGCCCTGGCGGTGCTGCGACTGGGGATCCTGCAGGTCGTGCCGCTCGGGGCGCTGCTGCTCGTAGCCCTGGTGCTCGGGCGGTTGCGGCCGGTAGTCGTGCTGCGGCTGCTGGGGGCGGCTGCCTCCGTAGGGCTCGCGCCACTGCTCCGCCGACGAGTCGCGGTCCTGGAACCCGCCGAGCCGTGGCTGCTGCCAGGACAGATCGCCCTGAGTGCGCGGCCACGCTCCGGGTTCGGGCCGCTGCTGCTGGTAGTCGGGGTAGGCGGGCCGAGCGGACGGTATGCCGTCGTCGGAAGGCCGGTGACCGTATCCGTCGTATGCGTCGTTGTGCTGACGCTCGTCGTGCTGAGGCCCTGGGTAGCGATGTTGCTGAGGCTGCTGGGACTGGTGCATCGGAGGCGCGGGCGGGTTCGGAGGCTCGCCCGCGGAGTCGTCGACCGTGATCGCGATGCGGATCGGACGGCCGCACTCGCGGCTCAGCGTCTCGCTGATGAGCGGCGCGAGCCGGCCCTCCAGTACGCGCTTGCCCCATTCGTTGGGGACGGCGAGCAGGGCCGTGTCGGCGACCAGCGCAAGCGGCTGGCAGCGCTCGATCCACTGCTTGTCCTTCGGCTCGATCCCCTGCTGGCCCTCGCCCAGGAGTTGCTCCAGCACGCGTGGCCACACTGCGGCAAGATCGGCAGGTACATCAGCCACAAGGCACGCTCTCTCGCTGGTCCCACGAATGTGTGGTTCTCGGGACGGTATGGGTCGGGATGGGTGAGGACCGGCAGGCAGGAAGAAAAAGAACCGGGGTTCAGCCACGGTAGTCAGGCCGACCCCGGTGGTTCAAGTTGTTGTCCACAGCCTGTGCACGGCGGGGGGTGCTGGACAGCTGGTTTGACCGGATGGCGTGGCCCCGCGTACCGTGACCAGGTCGAGTTGTCGATGGCTGCTGCCGCCTGCCTCCGATGGGCAAAGATCACGATCTGTGATTGTGAAGCGGTGCACTATGGCGTTTACGCGAGTCTCTCGTGGGCGCACGGTGACAGCCAGGCGATGTCCCGCCAACACACGAGTCATTTCTGGAGCCCCCTAGTGAGCAAGCGCACCTTCCAGCCGAACAACCGTCGCCGCGCGAAGACCCACGGCTTCCGGCTGCGTATGCGTACCCGTGCCGGCCGCGCGATCCTCGCGTCCCGCCGTGGCAAGGGTCGCGCCAACCTGTCCGCCTGATCGCTTACAGGTCATGACGTGCTGCCTACCGAGAATCGGCTGAGGCGGCGCGAGGACTTCGCGACCGCGGTACGCCGAGGACGCCGGGCCGGCCGCCCGCTCCTCGTCGTTCATCTACGCAGCGGTGCCACGGACCCGCACGTGACTGGGGAGGATGCTCCCCCGCCGCGTGCGGGTTTCGTCGTCAGCAAAGCTGTGGGGGGAGCGGTTGTGCGCACAGCGGTGAAGCGCAGGCTTCGCCATCTGGTCCGCGAGCGGCTGGCCCTGCTGCCCCCCGGTAGCCTGGTTGTCGTACGAGCGCTGCCCGGATCGGGTGACGCCCACCATGAACAGCTGGCCCGAGACCTGGACGCCGCTCTGCAGCGGCTGCTGGGAGGGGGCGCGCGATGAAGTACCCGCTGCTGGCTCTTATCAAGTTGTATCAGTGGACAATCAGCCCACTACTCGGGCCTGTTTGCCGTTACTACCCGTCGTGTTCCCACTATGGATATACGGCGATCGACCGGCACGGAGCGATCAAGGGAACTGTGCTGACTGCTTGGCGCATCCTGCGGTGCAATCCGTGGTCACCCGGCGGTGTGGACCATGTTCCACCACGTAGACGTCCGCGCTGGCATGAACTGCTGCGCGGTGCCATGCGCGGCAGCAAGGGCGGGGACTCCGCCGCTGATGTGCCTCCCCGGGGGCGGGTTTCCCGACCCCCGAGCCCGGCCGCAGAGACTTCGCCCAATGCTCAAGGAGCCTGATTAGTGGACACGATTGCCAGTCTGTTCAGCTTTATCACCTGGCCTGTTTCCTGGGTCATCGTCCAGTTCCACAGTTTGTACGGAGCGATCTTCGGCGATGACACGGGCTGGGCCTGGGGCCTGTCCATCGTGTCCCTGGTGGTGTTGATCCGGATCTGCCTGATCCCGCTTTTCGTGAAGCAGATCAAGTCGACCCGGAACATGCAGGTGCTCCAGCCCAAGATGAAGGCGATCCAGGAGCGCTACAAGAGCGACAAGCAGCGTCAGTCCGAAGAGATGATGAAGCTGTACAAGGAGACGGGAACCAACCCGCTCTCCTCGTGCCTTCCCATCCTGGCGCAGTCGCCGTTCTTCTTCGCTCTGTACCACGTGCTCTCGGCCATCGCCTCGGGCAAGACGATCGGTGTCATCGACCAGCCGCTGCTCGACAGCGCCCGGAAGGCACACATCTTCGGTGCCCCGCTCGCTGCCAAGTTCATGAACAGCGAAGCGGAGGTCCAGGCGCTCGGTGCCTCGCTGACCGACGTGCGGGTCATCACCGCGGTCATGATCGTGCTGATGTCGGCGTCGCAGTTCTTCACCCAGCGGCAGCTGATGACGAAGAACGTCGACCTGACGGTCAAGACGCCGTACATGCAGCAGCAGAAGATGCTGATGTACGTCTTCCCGTTGATCTTCGCCGGCATGGGTATCAACTTCCCCGTCGGTGTCCTCGTGTACTGGCTGACCACCAACGTCTGGACCATGGGTCAGCAGATGTACGTGATCAACCAGAACCCGACACCGGGCAGCAAGGCGCAGGACAACTACCTGGGACGTCTGCTGAAGAGCGTCACCGCCCACGGTGAGGTCCGTGGCCGGACCAGGCGCAATACGATCAAGCGCATCGTGTCCAAGGGCCCGGATCGCAATGACATCGAGCGGAAGTTCATCACGGGACTGGCCAAGCAGGGCTTCGCGGCCCAGGAGGACGGCACCGTGATCAAGAGCGATACGGCTCTTGCCGAGTCCGAGGCCGCAACGCAGCGACGGCAGCAGCCCAAGCGCCAGACCAAGGCCCAGCGTCAGACCAGTGCCCATGCGGGGGCCAAGGAGACCGGCTCCTCCGATTCGGGTTCCAAGGCATCTCTGCAGAAGTCGGATGAATCGCAGGAAGCCAAGCCCAAGCCGGCGGGCAAGCCCGCGTCCGGCTCCTCACGCCAAGCCAAGTCCGGACAGGGCAAGGGCCAGCAGCGGCCCAAGCACCCGTCCAAGAAGTAAGAAGGAGTCCATCAGTGACGGAAGGCACCACCTCCACGGCCGCTGAGGGCAGCGACACCTTGACCCGCCTTGAGCAGGAGGGCGAGATCGCAGCGGACTACCTTGAGGGTCTGCTGGACATCGCCGACCTCGACGGCGACATCGACATGGATGTCGAGGCCGACCGGGCCGCGGTTTCGATCATCAGTGACTCGGCTCGTGATCTGCAGAAGCTCGTGGGCCGCGATGGCGAGGTGTTGGAGGCGCTCCAGGAGCTGACGCGACTTGCTGTGCACCGGGAGACCGGTGACCGCAGTCGGCTGATGCTGGACATCGCGGGCTTCCGGGCCAAGAAGCGGGCGGAGCTCGCCGAACTGGGTGCCAAGGCCGCGGACCGGGTCAAGCGTTCCGGTGAGCCGGTGAAGCTGGACCCGATGACGCCGTTCGAGCGCAAGGTTGTGCACGACGCGGTGGCGGCCGCCGGTCTGCGCAGCGAGTCCGAGGGCGAGGAGCCGCAGCGCTTCGTCGTTGTTCTCCCGGCCTGACCGGACCTCTTGTTCTGTCGGCCCCGTCTGTTCACAGGCGGGGCCGATCTTTGTCAGCCTGATAATCAGCCACCCACAGTGCGGTAGTGCGGTATGGAAGGACGGTTCCCGTGACGGCGGAGGTAGAGCTTCCCCAGGCGCCCGAAGGGGCACGGGAGGTTTTCGGTGAGTTCTTCCCGGAGGCTGTCCGGTATGCGGAACTGCTGGCGGACGCGGGGGTGAAGCGAGGGCTGATCGGTCCGCGCGAGGTGCCGCGGCTGTGGGAGCGGCACCTGCTGAATTGCGCGGTGCTCGCTGAGGTCGTTCCCGATGACGTCACGGTCTGCGATGTGGGCTCCGGTGCAGGCCTGCCCGGG
Organism: Streptomyces sp. NPDC052052; assembly: GCF_040680455.1. NCBI lineage: Bacteria > Bacillati > Actinomycetota > Actinomycetes > Kitasatosporales > Streptomycetaceae > Streptomyces > Streptomyces sp. NPDC052052. The sequence continues at coordinate 209,146 of NZ_JBFAWU010000012.1, forward strand.
ATTCCCCTGGCGCTGGTACGTCCGGATCTCAAGATCACTTTGCTGGAGCCTTTGCTCCGGCGGACGAATTTCCTCCAGGAAGTCGTTGAACTGCTGGGCCTGAAGCACGTGACGGTCGTGCGTGGCCGGGCCGAGGAGGTCCTGGGGACACTTCAACCGGTTCACGTGGTGACGGCTCGGGCCGTGGCGCCGCTCGATCGACTGGCGGGCTGGGGGGTTCCGCTGCTGCGCCCTTACGGGGAGATGCTGGCGCTCAAGGGTGATACGGCCGAGGAGGAGATTGCTGGTGCGCGTGCGGCTCTGAGCAAGCTCGGTGTGGTGGAGACCGAGGTGCTGCACGTCGGAGAGGGCGTCGTCGATCCGATGTCCACGGTGGTGCGTGTGGTGGTGGGGGAGAGCCCTGGTGGTGTGAGGTTTGCCGCGAAGAGGGCCAAGGCTGCGAGGACGAGCCGTTCGAGGCGTCGTCGCTGACACCTCTGGTCACGCTGTGAAATGACTCGTTACATACAGTTCGCACCTGTGGGTGTCGCTATGCCTGATAAGCAGGCTTACGTACCCCGTGCGGAGTGTCGTGCCCCTGTAGCTAGGCTGCAGGGGCATCGTGTTTCACGTGAAACGTCGCTCTCTGCTGCAGGGGATCATCGGCCGCGGTCGTGCGGCTGCCGCGCCGCGGCACCGCAGGCCTGTCAGGGCTACGGAGTTTTCCACAGAAGTGGATTCATCCACAGAAGAGCGGGCCTCGCTGGTTCACGACCCCGAAAGCATGGCAGGCTCTGCTCATTGCGAGCCTGAAGTCGAGGAGAGTGAATCCTTGCGGTCCGACGCCAACATTGCGGGACCGATGACCGATCCGGTCCCCGGTCCCCGAACCGAATCGGCGGGGGAGGGTGTTTCACGTGAAACACCACCGCCGATGGATGACACACCCATCGGTCGCGCGGCCCAGCTGGCGGTCGAGGCCCTAGGCCGCGCCGGTGAAGGGCTGCCTCGTCCTGAGCGGACGCGCGTCATGGTGGTGGCCAATCAGAAGGGCGGGGTGGGCAAGACGACCACGACGGTCAATCTTGCTGCTTCGCTGGCGCTCCACGGTGCGCGCGTCCTGGTGGTCGACCTCGACCCGCAGGGGAACGCCTCCACGGCTCTGGGAATTGATCACCACGCCGAGGTCCCCTCCATCTATGACGTCCTGGTGGAGAGCAGGCCGCTCTCCGAGGTGGTGCAGCCTGTTCCGGATGTCGAGGGCCTCTTCTGTGCCCCCGCCACTATCGATCTCGCCGGTGCGGAGATCGAGTTGGTGTCGCTGGTGGCGAGAGAAAGCCGACTGCAGCGGGCGATCCAGTCGTATGAGCAGCCGCTGGACTACATCCTCATCGACTGTCCGCCCTCCCTCGGTCTATTGACGGTCAATGCCCTGGTCGCCGGGGCCGAGGTGCTGATCCCTATCCAGTGCGAGTACTACGCACTGGAGGGACTGGGACAGTTGTTGCGCAATGTGGATCTGGTGCGAGGACACCTCAATCCCGATCTGCATGTGTCCACGATTCTGCTCACCATGTACGACGGCAGGACCAGGCTCGCCTCGCAGGTCGCGGAGGAGGTGCGCAGCCACTTCGGCAAGGAGGTGCTGCGTACGAGCATCCCGCGTTCGGTACGGATCTCCGAAGCGCCGAGCTACGGGCAGACCGTGCTGACCTACGATCCGGGTTCGAGCGGGTCGCTGTCGTACCTGGAAGCGGCGCGTGAGATCGCCCTGCGAGGTGTCGGGGTGCAGTACGAGGCCCAGCATGCCCGCACGGGCCGCGGGAACAACCAGCAGAGCATTTCGGAGGGGATCCAGTGAGTGAGCGTCGAAGAGGACTGGGTCGTGGGCTGGGTGCCCTGATCCCTGCCGCTCCGCAGGAGAAGCAGGTGCCGTCCACGGGGGCGGGCCCGATCTCTCCTGGGGTGGGGTCTGTCATGACGGCAGAGCGAGGGGTGGCTGCTGCGAAGCTGGCTACCCTCACGGCTGCTCAGGTTGTTCCGGAGCCGAGTGCGCCTGTATCGGAGCCCGGAGTTGCCGCAGAGCAGACGGGAACTGCCGAGGCGTACTTTGCCGAGGTACTTCTCGACTCCATCACTCCGAATCCTCGTCAGCCCCGTGAGGTGTTCGACGAGGACGCACTGGCCGAGCTGGTGACCTCCATCAAGGAGGTGGGTCTTCTCCAGCCTGTCGTGGTGCGGAAGACGGGGCCGGAGCGTTATGAGCTCATCATGGGTGAGCGGCGCTGGAGGGCTTGTCGTGAGGCGGGCCTGGACCGGATCCCTGCGATCGTCCGGGCCACCGACGACGAGAAGCTTCTTCTGGATGCGCTGCTGGAGAACCTCCATCGGGCTCAGCTGAACCCGTTGGAGGAGGCAGCTGCGTACGACCAGTTGCTCAGGGACTTCAAGTGCACGCATGACCAGTTGGCGGACCGGATCGGGCGTTCTCGCCCGCAGGTCTCCAACACGCTCCGCCTGCTCAAGCTGTCCCCTCCGGTGCAGCGGAGGATCGCTGCCGGGGTTCTGTCGGCCGGCCATGCTCGGGCGCTGTTGCCCGTGGAGGACTCGGAGGAGCAGGACAAGCTCGCGCATCGCATTGTGGCCGAAGGGCTTTCGGTGCGTGCGGTTGAAGAGATCGTGCACCTCATGGGCTCCCGGCCCAAGAGCACCGCCAAGGGCAAGGGGCCCCGGGCCGGCGGCCGGGTCTCTCCCGCACTGTCCGATCTTGCCTCCAGGCTTTCGGATCGCTTCGAGACCAGGGTGAAGGTCGACCTCGGACAGAAGAAGGGAAAGATCGTCGTCGAGTTCGCGTCGATGGAGGATCTGAACCGCATTCTCGGCAGCCTCGCACCGGGTGAGGGGCGCGTGATGGATCGGGGCGTCTCGGAGGATTCTGGCGAGAGCGACGAAGGCTGATCCCTGCTGGACGGATTGCAGGCGGGCTGTGTTCACGTGGTACCGGAACACAGCCCGCCCTTTGCTTTCTCTCGCTGTCGGCCTCATGTCTGGGTGGATACGATGCGTTCTGGTAGGGCACATCCAGCTCGAGTCACCTCGATGAAGGAAGGGCCTGCGATCAGTGAGCCACAGCCGACCAGCGACACCGGAGCTGGACCTGGAGGCTGTCCGAGGGTTCACCGGAGGCCTGCTCCTTGATGGGAGTGCACAGACTCCGCAGGGGATGCGGCGGGCGAAGGAAGCGAGGAACAGCCTTCATGGGGCGTCGGCTCGTACCGCTCACACTGGACAACCTTTCTGATGTCCCCAGACGCTGCCGCTCATGTGTCTTCTGGGAGCTCGACCCGGTCAGTGGGGAAGCTGCGGTAAAGGCAGGAACGCCCGAGCTGGAGAAGGAGGCGTGGATTTCGGCTGTCCTGCTGGAGTGGGGATCGTGCGGCCGTGTTGTCTATGTCGACGAGGTACCGGTGGGCTTCGTGCTCTATGCACCCCCGGCTTACGTACCGCGTTCGACGGCGTTTCCGACGAGTCCCGTCTCTCCCGATGCCGTGCAGCTGATAACGGCCTGGATCGTGCCCGGCTACCAGGGGCAGGGATTGGGCCGGGTCATGGTGCAGACCGTCGCCAAGGATCTTCTGCGTCGGGGATTCAAGGCGATCGAGGCTTTCGGCGACGCCCGGTGGGAGAAGCCTGCCTGCGTACTGCCCGCGAACCATCTTCTTGCTGTCGGCTTCAAGACCGTGCGACCGCACCCTGTTCACCCGCGGCTGAGACTGGAGCTGCGTACGACGCTCTCTTGGAAAGAGGACGTCGAGATGGCACTGGACCGGTTGTTGGGCGCTGTCCAGAAGGAGCCGGCGCTGCGACCCTTGTGATTCGAGACATCCCTGGGTACGGAAAACGGGCCCATCCCCGGGGTGAATCCGAGGGGTCGTTGCACCCCCTGGGGGCGCAACGACCGCAGGAACTTACGCGGAGGGACGGACCCGTTTCACGTGAAACAGCGGACCGTGGCTCTATTCGCTGATGAAGCCTTCGAGGTCGCGGAGGATCGCGGCCTTCGGCTTGGCTCCGACGATGGTCTTGGCGACCTCGCCGCCCTGGTAGACGTTCAGGGTGGGGATGGACATGACGCCGTACTTGGCAGCCGTGTCAGGGTTCTCGTCGATGTTGAGCTTGACGACCTCGATCTTGTCGCCGTGCTCAGCCGCGATGGCCTCCAGGGAGGGCGCGATCTGGCGGCACGGACCGCACCAGGCGGCCCAGAAGTCCACCAGCACGGGCTTGTCGCTCTTCAGGACGACCTCGTCGAAGGAAGCGTCGGTCACGTTCTTCAGGGCGCCGGCCACGGCGACCTCCTTAACTTCTTGGGGGGTGGGTAGGGCGTGGATCAGGCGGTGGTCGCAGCGGCCTTCTCGCCGTCGGCGAGCGCAGCGAGGAAGCGTTCGGCGTCGAGGGCGGCCGAGCAGCCCGTGCCGGCCGCGGTGATGGCCTGCCGGTAGGTGTGGTCGACGACGTCACCTGCTCCGAACACACCGGTCAGGTTGGTGCGGGTCGAAGGAGCTTCGACCTTGAGGTAGCCCTCTTCGTCAAGGTCGAGCTGGCCCTTGAAGAGCTCGGTGCGCGGGTCGTGGCCCACGGCGATGAACAGACCGGTCACCGGGAGCTGGTACGTCTCGCCGGTCTTGGTGTTCCGAAGAGTCAGGCCGGACAGCTTCTGCTCGCCGTGCACTTCGGCGACCTCGCTGTCCCAGGCGAACGTGATCTTCGGGTCGGCGAAGGCGCGCTCCTGCATGGCCTTGGAAGCACGCAGGGAGTCGCGGCGGTGGACGATGGTCACCGACTTCGCGAAGCGGGAGAGGAAGGTCGCCTCTTCCATCGCGGTGTCGCCGCCGCCGACCACGGCGATGTCCTGGTCCTTGAAGAAGAACCCGTCGCAGGTGGCGCACCAGGAGACGCCGCGTCCCGAAAGGGCGTCCTCGTTGGGCAGCCCGAGCTTGCGGTGCTGGGACCCGGTCGTCACGATGACGGCCTTGGCGCGGTGCACCGTGCCGGCCGTATCGGTGACCGTCTTGATGTCTCCGGTGAGTTCCACGGAGACGACATCGTCCGGAACGAGCTCGGCGCCGAAGCGCTCGGCCTGGGCGCGCATGTTGTCCATGAGCTCCGGGCCCATGATCCCGTCCGGGAAGCCCGGGAAGTTCTCCACGTCGGTGGTGTTCATCAGCGCACCACCCGCAGTAACGGCGCCTTCGAACACCAGCGGCTTCAGTGAGGCGCGTGCGGTGTAGAGGGCGGCGGTGTAGCCCGCGGGGCCGGAGCCGATGATGATCACATTACGGACGTCGCTCACGGGTTCTTTCCTCGTCTCTGCAGACTGCCTACTGTCCACGTCTACTGGGGCCGATTCAACGACTCTCACCCCACCCAACGGATCCTACGGGGGATGCATTCCCGACGTGCCGGACGGCGTCCGGCGTCGTTCTCAGGGGCGTGGGTAGGTGTGAGTCAGCAGTAGCTCTCCCTTGGCGACGGACTCCTGGGCGGACTCCTGTCGGACGCAGGCCGCATCGACGACATACGCCTGAACGAGGGCCGGGTCGGAAGGGTGAGGCAGGACGACGAGAAGGGCGTCCACACCGTCGAACGTGCCTTCTTCCATGGCGAGGGCCGGAGTCTTCCGCCCGATGCCCCGCTCCACACAGGCAGGGACCGACACGGTCGGTGTGAAGGATGTTCGAGGGGATTCGGAGGCGCTGGAGTCGCTCGGGGAAGTCGATCCAGCCTCGCTGGATGGCGTCTGCTCCTCGGCGAGGACACCGTCTGAACCCGATGGCTTCGTGCCGGTGCTCTGGAGAAGCCGCTGGACCCGCCCCTTGAGTGCGGACTCCGAGAAGGGAGGTGAGACCTTTGCCGCTGAGCTGGAGCTATGGTCCGCCGCCTTCAGAGCGGCGGAGCTCTCCTGGGACGGCTGGACGTTCTGCATCATGAAAACGCTCACCGCGACCATGGCTGCACCGAGAACGGCCCCGAGTGCGACCGCGCGGCGTCGGGAGCGCCGGCCGGGTCGGCGGCCGGGGCGGCGGCCGGGACCGGTGGTCGCTCCGGGATGTCCTTCGGGGCGGCCGGGTCGGCGGCTGGGAGGACCGGCGTCTGCGTCCGGCCCCCGTACTGCGGAGCGCTCTGTTTCACGTGAAACATGCGCCGCGCCATCCGGTGCTGCGTTATGGAGGGCTTCGGCGGCAAGCGCGGCGTCGATACGGCCCGCGATGTCCTCGGGCATGTCCTGTGGTGCAGGCACAGTGCCAAGAAGTTCACGGATCTCCAGGAGGGAGGTCCGGACACCACCGCAGAGCTCGCAGCCGGCCACATGGTCACGCACCTCTGCCGCATGCGGGGCCGACAGCAGACCTTCTGTGAGGTCGGAGATTTCCGAAACATCCGGGTGCCGGGTGGTGTCGGTCGTTGAGGTCATGCTTGCCCACCTCCGCCCTTCACTGCGGCAGGATCGCTTGTCCCCGCATCCTTCGGTCCCGATGCGGGTGGGACGGACGCACGCGATGTTCGGTTCCTTTCCGCGGCGGGTTCATCGGCTGGGCCTTCGCTGCGGAGATGGGTGAGCAGAGGTGCCAACCGGGCCCGGCCTCGCGCGCAGCGGCTTTTCACGGTTCCGGTCGGGACATCGAGGATCCTCGCAGCCTCGGCCACGGGGTAGCCCTGCATGTCCACCAGGACCAGGGCGGCACGCTGCTCGGCGGGGAGAGTGGCGAGCGCGGCCAGAAGCTCGCGATGCAGGTCCCGGCGTTCTGCCGGCGCCTCGGCGGACTCGTGCGGCTCGAGAAGCCGCTCGAGGCGTTGGGTGTCATCGACCGGTGAAGTCTTGCGCGTGGCCGCCTTGCGAGCCCGGTCGAGGCAGGCATTGACCGTGATGCGGTGCAGCCAGGTGCTGACGGCGGACTGGCCGCGGAAGGTATGGGCGGCTCGGAAGGCGGATACCAGGGCGTCCTGGACGGCGTCGGCGGCTTCCTCCCGGTCTCCCAGAGTGCGCAGTGCCACGGCCCACAACCGGTTGCGGTGGCGCCGTACGAGTTCGCCGAAAGCGTCGGCGTCGCCGCCCACATGGCGAGCGAGGAGGTCTGAGTCGCTGAGTTGTTCCGACGGCTCGGCGGCCACCTCCCCCTCCCCCCTCTCTGTGTGTCGCGGTGCGCCTGTCTATCACGATGCGAGTGATCAGGGGCAGAGGTCAGGAGATGCGCAGTCCGCCAGAGGGATCGCAGGCCCGTCAGCGGGCGGACAAGCGCGAAAGGCCGGTGGGATGGACTCCCACCGGCCTGCTCCGTCAGCCGAGTACCGAGATCTCCGAGATCCCACCCCGATAGCCATGGGATGTTCCGTCCGATGGCAGTTCGGTGATGTGGATCAGGACGTAGCGCGTCCGTACGGGCTTGTCCCAGGTCTTCTTCAGTTCGGTCCCCACGGTTTCCAGTTTCGTGAGGCGCTGAGGGAAGTCCGAGAGTGCCGAGGGAGCGGAGGCGCCGGCATCGGCTGCAAGCACCTCGGCCTTCTGTCCACTGCGGAACATCTGGGCCTTGATGCCGGTGACGTCCTGAACGCTGCCCAGGTCGACGACTATGCCGCTGCCGTCCTTGCGGGGTGCGAGATTGCCAAAGTTCGCATAGCCCAGGTACTGAGGGGTGATCCAGGCGGTGGCGGCGTCGCCGTCGACCGCGTGGGGGACCTCCTTCTGGCTTATTCCCGAACCGCTGGGCATGAATTCCGTCGCATCGGCGATGCGCAGTGGTTCGGTCGAGGCCGGAGGCTTGTTGTCGCCGTTCGCCGGGCTGGTCTGTGTGGTGTCGTCGGACCCCGAGTCCTTGCTGCGGTTGATGAGCGTCTCGGCGAGCTGCCAGCTGCCGAGGCCCAGGGCGGCGATGAGCAGTGCGGACACCACCCACTTGAGGGCCTTGCCCGTACGGCTCTGGAGCGGGGCCGGCGGTGCGGCGATCACGGGTTGCGGTGCGGCACCGGGGCCTGCGGGCGGGTGTCCGTAGGTGCCCTGCTGGTAGGTCGTGCGCCGGTACTCCGGAGGCGCCGTGAAGAGGGGCTCCGGGGGACGGATGCGAGGTATCGCGGCCACGGCCTTGGCCAGCTCGTCCGGGGTGGTGCACGGCTGTTCCTGGCGGGACGCCGTGGCGCCGTCATTGGCCAGCGCACGCATGGCGAGCTCTGAGAGACCGCGGTGCACACCGGCCCGGACCTGGTCGGGGGCGAGCAGCCCCACTCCCTTGGGCAGTCCGGACAGTCCGTAGGCGTCCGTCTCGTACGGCCAGCGCTGGGTCAGCGCGGCGTAGAGCAGAGCACCGATGGCCTCGGTGTCCGCACGCTGGGGCCGGTCGGCGGTGATACCCCGCAGGGCGGCGTTCACCGCGAGGCCGCGGATCCGGTACTGCCCGGTCGAGCTGCGCAGCACCGCGCCGGGAGTCAGCCTCAGGTGCGCGAGACCTTCTCGGTGCGCGGCGGCCATGGCCTGGGAGACCTGGCTGACGAGCTGGTAGGCGTCGTGCGCGTCCATCGGCCCCGCGGCCAGCAGAGAGGTGAGCTCGGTGGCGTCGGGGAGCCATTCATGGACGATGTAGACGAGGTCGTCCTCCTCCACCGCGTCGAGTACCTGCACGAAGCGCGGGTCGCCGAGCAGGGCGGAGGACCGGGCTGCGGCCAGCACGGAGCGGGCTCGGGGGTGATCGGCGGGGAGCAGATGGACGCCCACCGCGCGGCGCAGCTTCTCGTCCACAGCACGCCAGCTGCTGAATCCGTCCAGACGGGTGACGCACTCCTCGAGACGGTAGCGTCTGGCGAGTTTGTGTCCGCTGTGCAGATCAGGGGTGGGCAGGGCGTCCTCGGTGCTGGTGCGCTCACCGTCCGTGTCCTGCGGCTCCGTGCCCGTTGTGTCCTGAGCTTCTGCCGTCCCGTCGGCCATGGCCTCGTCCGCCTTGGCGGCCAGCGGTTCATCCCCGCTGTTGTCGGCCACGTCGACGGCAGCCGTGCTACGTTCCGCCACCGTCGTTCCTGCCTCCCCATCCGTTGCGCGATGCCAGCAGCTCTGCACAGTCACGCCAATTGTGCCCACACTTCGGCGCAATGCACGACACGCAGAGGGCGGTGATGGTTGTGCAGTCGATGATCGTCAGCGCCCGAGCCGCCCTCGCACCATGCCGACCATGCCGTTGATCTCCTCGATCCGCATCCGCTTGGCGGCGACGAAGAAGACCCCCAGCAGAACGGCCCCACCGAGGATCAGCGCGACGAGGGAACCGAAGGCACCTTCGCCGAGGCCCAGGAGAACGGCGAAACCGAGACCGCCACCGAGCACCGCTGCCGGGATGGCGGCCAGGCACAGACGGGCATAGGTGCGCACGACGTGGGCGCCGTCCAGATCGCCGCCCAGCCGGTTGCGCAGCCGCCGCCAGGCGATGCCCACGCCGACGGCGTAGGCGAGCCCGTACGAGGCGGCCATGCCGACCACGGCCCACTGGGCCGGCAGCACCACGTAGCAGAGGGCCGAGGCGGCCGCGTTGACCGCGGCGACGATGACCGTGTTGTAGAAGGGGGTCCGGGTGTCCTCGTAGGCGTAGAAGCCGCGCAGGACCACGTACTGCACGGAGTACGGGATCAGGCCGAGACCGAAGGCCATGAGGATGAAGCCCATGGAACGGGCGGCTTCGGTCCCCGCGGAGGAGTACAGAAGGGTGCACATCGGCAGGCCGAGAGCGAGGAACGCGAAGGCCACCGGCACGATGGCGACGGCAGAGTTCCGCAGTCCCTGGGAGATGTCGTCGCGAACGGCGCCGGGATCGTTGTCGTGGGCGGCCCGGGAGATGCGCGGCAGGAGCGCCGCCATGACCGACACGGTGATGATCGCCTGCGGCATGCCCCAGATGAGCTGAGCGTTGGAGTAGGCGAGGAAGCCGGTGCCGTCCTTGCCGGACAGTTTGCCCGCCGAGGTGGCGAGCTGTGTGACGACCAGGACGCCGGCCTGGTTGGCCAGGACGAACAGGACGGTCCACTTGGCCAGCTTGATCGTCTTGCCGAGTCCGTGGCCCTTCCAGTCGAAGCGCGGGCGGAAGCGGAAGCCGGCCTCACGCAGGTACGGGATCATGGCCAGGGCCTGGACGACAAGACCGAGCAGGGTGCCGATGCCCAGGAGCCGGACACCCTCCGGCGGGATCGTCTGGACACCCATCCGGGATTCGGCGGAGGTGCCGTAGACCCAGATGAACATGCCGAACGTGAAGATCATGACGATGTTGTTGAGGACCGGAGTCCACATCATCGCCCCGAACCTGCCGCGGGCGTTGAGGATCTGCCCCATCACGACATGCACACCCATGAAGAAGATGGTCGGCAGGCAGTAGCGGGCGAAGGTCACCGCGACACTGTTGGCGGCCGCGTCCCCGGCGATCGTCGGCGACATCAGGTGGATCAGCCAGGGGGCAGCGAACACGGCGATCGCGACGATCACACCGAGAGCGACCATCACGAGCGTCAGCAGCCGGTTGGCATACGCCTCGCCGCCGTCCTCGTCGTCCTCCATCGAACGGACGAGCTGGGGAACGAAGACCGAGTTCAGCCCGCCGCCAACGGTGAGGATGTAGATCATCGTCGGCAGGGTGTACGCGATGGTGAAGCTGTCGCCGAGCAGTGCCGCCCCGAGGGCGGCGGTGATCACGAGGCTGCGGACGAATCCGGTGAGCCGGGACACGAGCGTGCCGGCCGCCATCACCGCGCTGGACTTCAGCAGGCCGGAGGCCCGGCCGCCAGATTTGGGCGGTGCGGGCGCCGGGGTCGGCGTCGGCTCGGACGGAACGGGGGAGGAGCCCGTCGGGCCCTCCTGGTCCCGGAACAGGTGGGCGAAGGCATCCGGCTGTTCTTGGTCCTGGTATGAACCGCCGACGAGATCGTCCACACCGACGAACTGGGTGGTCGCCGGGTCGTCACCGTAAGGCAGGTGCCGCGAGGGCCCGTCGGGCTCCGGCGGAGGGGTCTGAGCCCAGATACGAGGATCGGGCGCGTACTGCGCCGCGGGCGGCTGCTGATAGAGCGGCTGGGGCTGCTGGTAGGTGCCCGGCGGTGGCGGTGGATGTGCTGCGCGGTCGTACAGCGCCTCGGTCACCGGGTCCTGGACGGACAGATCCTGGGCCCGGTAGGGGTCGTGGTCGTACGCGGCCTGGAGGTACGGATCGGGAGCCGGCGGAATCTGGTCAGGCCCGGGAGGCAGTGGGGGCCCGCCGGGATACCCGGCTCTGCCCGCACCTTGACCGTGGTCACCGTCGTACGGCGCGCTCATCGAAACCCCACCTCATCGTCCCTGACCGACCGGCCACGACAGACATTGCTCAACGTTCCACTTTCTCACCCGAGTCCGATGGAGCCCTGCTTTCCGGACTGGTGTCCGGAGTCGGGTCACTCGGCTGCTCGGGTTCACCTCCGTTGTCACCGTCGGTGCCATCGGCGTTGGCCCGCTTGCGCTGGGTGTACATCCTGATGCCCGCGAGGACCAGAAGCAGCAGCCCGCCGGCGATCACCAGCAGGACGGTCGGGGTGACCTCCGAGACCTTCACGGTGAAGTGCATCTCTCCGCCGTAGGGCGTGCCGTCCTCGGTGTAGAGCTGTGCGGTCATCTGCACCTGGCCATTGACGTTGGCCGCGGCATCGAACTTCACGGACTGGCTGTGCCCGGCGGCGATACGGATCGGCCGCTCCGCCACAGCACCGCCGTCGTTCAAGTTGAGCCGGGTCGCGTTCTCCGACTTCAGCCGGAGGACCAGATGGTCCACACCCTGCAACAGCCTGTTCTGCACGGTCACCGGGATCGTGGCGCTGCGCCCGGACAGGGTGACGTCCGACTTCGAGATGATCTGTACCTCGTTGACGAGGCTCTGCAGATAGGTGCGTACCGAGTCCCGGTACTGCTGGGCCTCCAGCGGCCTGCCACGCCACGAGGTCGACATGGACCGGTTGACGGCGTTGCCGAAGGGCGACACCACCCGCTCGGGCTGCGTGAGGATGACCTGGAAGTTGTTGAGCGACACCTGGGTGGACTTGATGTCCTGGAACGCCTGGGTGGGCAGCTCCTGGCTGCGAAGCTTCTTCGGGTACTGGGACGACCGCGGGATGGTGGTCGTCGCGTCCGAGTCGGGCTTGGCCTCGGCCGCCTCCACGAGCCCGAGGGGCTTCGTCCAGCGTCCGTCGTCGAGGGCGTGCAGGGCGGTGGCCATCGACTGGGCCTGGGCGGCCGTCGGCATCCTCTGTGGTGCGACGACGATGCTCCGTTCCTCGTCGGTGTCCTGTTCGGACAGGGCGAGGGTCAGAGCGAGGAACTTCTGCACGGCCAGGGTGGAGCTGCCGGCTTTCGACATGTCGCCCTCGAAGGCGGTGGAGAGCCGGGCATCGGAGACCACCGCGGTCGTCCCGCCGCCGATCGGCCGGGCCGCGGTCGGCGTGTACGACAGACCGCCGGTCTCCTCGAGGCTGTCGCTGCGGGCGATCACCTTGTGGGCACCGGCCGAGGTGGCGACGTCGACGATCGACGGGTCGATGGCCCCGTCCACAGGCCACGCGAAGTCGGTCGACGGCTTCACATGAAGGACGGTCTGCACCGTTGACCCGGCCAGTTCGGTGGCGGTCTGCAGGTGGCTGAGAGCGCCCGACACGTTCTTGCCGCGATGCGCGAGGGACGCCAGATCGGGGTCGGCGAACGGCAGCGCGACGACCTTGCTGTCGGAGACGGCGGCCTCCAGCGAGGTGAGCCACTTCTTGGCGACGGCGTGATTCTTGCCGGTGACGGTGGTGTCACCGGACTTCACGCGGTAGCCCGTCGCCATGGCGTCGACGCCGGCCAGCAGATCAGGGTCGATGACCCACGTCACAGGCAGCTGACTGCCCAGCGAGACCATCTGCTCCAGGCGGCCGCCGGGAGCGAGTTCGGCGGCCAGGTCGTCGTCGGCGAACACGGGTGTCTGCTGATCGTCGGAGTTGGTCTCGGCAGTGACATGGGCCGATGCGATGAGTGGCCAGAGATAGGTGATCTTCGTCCTGGAGTCACGTTCCTCCTCCTGCCAGGGCAGGAAGGTGCGCTGGATCCCCAGGACATGGTCGTACGGAGCGTGCGCCGTCTGTCCCGTCAGGGAGACACCGAGTTGGTAGACGCCGTCGTCACCGAGGTCCAGCTCGTCGACCGGGACGGACAGGGTGAAGTCCTGGCTTGTGCCGGAACGAAGCTTCGCGAACTTCACGGTGTAGGCGCCGCCGAGCGGGGCGGGGTCGCCGCCGGGGACATAGCCGGTGCGCTGGGCAGCGGTGTCGATCGACGTCCGGCCGAAGAGCCTCGAACCCACCCGCAGATCGACCTGCGCCTGCGTGATCGTGTCCTTGCCCCTGTTGGTCACGGTGCCGGCGACGGTCAGCGTGTCGCCCTTCACCGGTGCACTCGGAGAGACGGTGTCCAGCGAGACCTTGACCGTTTCGGAGCCGGTGGGGGTCTTGGCGGGCACGCCGGCTTGTGCGGCAGGAGCGGCCGGTACGGCCAGCAGAGCCGCCACGAGGGGTGCCCCGATGATCAGGGAAGCTGTGCGCCGCAGCCACCGGCGTGCAGGAGAGGGACCGATGCCCTGATTGTCTGCCGCCTCGGCCACGCGCCTACCCGTCCCTCGTCGTCTACTGGTGTCGATGGTTGTCGGTTGCTGCGTCCCCGCATGGTAACGATGCGCGCGGCAGGGACGTGCTGCGGAGTCCGCTCCATGATCGGAGGAGTCTTGCAGCGGGATGAAACCAGGGCGACCGGGCCGGTCCGGGCACGTACCCTTTTCTGTTGTGTCGAACGCCAAAGAAGACAGCTCCCGTGCCCTGACCCTGGTGCAGCACCGCGCAGTCAGCGAACTGCTGCGGGTGTCCCCGGTCGCCGATGACCTCGCCGACCGTTTCCAGGATGCCGGATTCAGTCTCGCTCTGGTCGGTGGCTCGGTCCGGGACGCGCTTCTCGGCAGGCTCGGGAACGACCTGGACTTCACGACCGATGCCCGCCCGGAAGCCGTACTGAAGATCGTCCGGCCGTGGGCCGACTCGGTCTGGGAGGTCGGGATCGCCTTCGGCACCGTGGGTATCCAGAAGGACGGTTACCAGATCGAGGTCACCACCTACAGGTCGGAGGCGTACGACAGGAACTCGCGCAAGCCCGAGGTGTCCTACGGCGACTCCATCGAGGAAGACCTCGTCCGTCGTGACTTCACGGTCAACGCGATGGCCGTAGCCCTTCCGCAGAAGGACTTCATCGATCCCCACGGTGGCCGGGAGGACCTTGCCGAGCGGGTGCTGCGTACTCCTGGCACCCCCGAGGAGTCGTTCTCCGACGACCCGCTGCGCATGCTCCGTGCCGCCCGCTTCGCCGCCCAGTTGGACTTCGACGTCGCTCCCGACGTGGTCGCGGCGATGACGGAAATGGCCGGGCGAATCGAGATCGTGTCCGCGGAGCGGGTCAGGGAGGAACTCAACAAGCTGCTGCTCTCCGCCAACCCCCGCAAGGGGCTGGCCCTGCTCGTCGATACGGGGCTGGCACAGCAGGTGCTGCCGGAGCTCCCGGCGCTGCGCCTGGAAAGTGATGAGCATCACCGTCACAAGGATGTCTACGAGCATTCGCTGACTGTCCTGGAGCAGGCGATCGACCTGGAGGAGGACGGCCCGGATCTGGTTCTGCGCCTTGCTGCTCTCCTTCACGACATCGGCAAGCCGAGGACGCGGCGCTTCGAGAAGGACGGCCGTGTCTCGTTCCATCACCACGAGGTGGTGGGCGCCAAGATGGTCAAGAAGCGGATGGCGGCACTCAAGTACTCCAATGACATGATCAAGGACGTCTCGAAGCTCGTGGAGCTGCATCTGCGTTTCCACGGTTACGGCGACGGCGAGTGGACCGACTCCGCGGTGCGTCGGTACGTGCGTGATGCGGGCCCCCTGCTGGAGCGCCTGCACAAGCTGACGCGATCGGACTGCACGACGCGGAACAAGCGCAAGGCGGCCGCTCTCTCACGGACCTACGACGGACTTGAGGAGCGCATTGCGCAGCTGCAGGAGCAGGAGGAGCTGGATGCCATCCGGCCCGACCTCGATGGCAACGAGATCATGAAGATCCTGGGGGTCGGTCCCGGTCCGGTGATCGGCCAGGCCTATGCGTTCCTGCTGGAGCTGCGGCTGGAGCATGGGCCACTGGGGCATGACGCGGCGGTCGAGAAGCTCAGGGCGTGGTGGGCCGCACAGAACTGAGCGGCAGGAGCACGAGGCAAGGAGTGGTCATGTTTCACGTGAAACATGACCACGCCCCGTTGTGGCAGGGGGCGTGTTTCACGTGAAACGGCCCGCCGCCGAAACATGCGCTAGAACGCCCTGTCGGAGCGGCTCCATCGGAACAGCATCGCGGCAGCGACTGCGTAGAGCGCGGCCACCCAGATCACCACGATGAACGAGCGGCCATCAGGCGGCAGCATCAGGGCGACAACCGCGGCGGCACCCACGAACGCCACGTTGAACAAGACGTCGTAGAGGGAGAAGACCCGCCCGCGGAAGGCGTCGTCCACCGAGGTCTGCACCTCCGTGTCCGTCGCGATCTTTGCCCCCTGGCTGATGAGGCCGAGGACGAAGGCCGCGAGGAGTGTCGGCACGGGGAGGAACCACAGCCCCAGCGCGGGTTCGAGGACGGCGGCCGCCGCCGCGCACACCGCCATCCAGCGGAACCGGCCGAGCCGTCCCACCGCCCAAGGTGTCACCAGGGCAGCCATGAAGAACCCCGCCCCGGAGACGGCCACCGCCAGTCCGAGGAGCGCCAGGCCCTCGGACTCGCTGTCGGACCAGGCATACCGGCACAGCATCAGCACCATCACCGTCAGTGCCCCGTAGCAGAAGCGGATCACGGTCATGGCGGCCAGTGCCTTGCTTGCTTGCCCCCGCTCCGCCAGATGACGCAACCCGTCGGCCAGCCCTCGTGCCGTGATGGTCAGGGCTTTTCCCAGGCGTATGCGGGGCCCGTCCGGATCCGGTCCGAGGAGACCGGTGGCCAGGCTCAGGGACGTAAGCGCCGAAGCCAGGTAGAGAGCGGCGCCTAGCAGCACCACCGCGGCATCGGAATCGGCGAGCACCACCCGCACGATGACGGCGATACCGCCGCCGGCCGTGGCAGCGAGCGTGCCGGCGGTCGGAGAGAGCGAATTCGCCAGAACCAACCGGTCTCGGTCGACGACGCGCGGCAGTGCGGCCGAGAGTCCCGCGAGCACGAAGCGATTGACCGCGGTGACACACAGGGCCGAGGTGTAGAAAAGCCAGTCGGGTGCGGAGCCGAGGATCAGGAGTGCGGTGCAGCAAGCGAGAGCGGCACGCAGCAGATTGCCGTAGAGAAAGACCTGACGGCGTGGCCAGCGGTCCAGCAGAACACCGGCAAAGGGACCGATCAGCGAGTACGGCAGCAGGAGAACAGCCATCGTCGAGGCGATGGCCCCCGCAGATGCCTGTTTCTCCGGGGAGAAGACGACGTGGGCCGCCAGCGCCACTTGGTAGACGCCGTCGGCCGACTGCGAGAGAAGCCGTACGGCGAGCAGACGACGGAAGTTCCGAAGGCGCAGGAGTACGCGAAGATCACCTACGACTGGCATGCGATCAAGGGTCACATACGGCGAGGGTCCCCGGGTGGATGCCCCAGGGACCCTCGTGTGCGCGGGGCGGCGGACGCGTTGCCGCACGCCGCCCCGCCGTGTCGCCGTACCGTTTCCGGTCGCGTCAGTTGGCGACTTCGCCCTTGATGAACTTCTCGACGTTCTCGCGGGCCTCGTCGTCGAAGTACTGGACCGGCGGGGACTTCATGAAGTAGGAGGACGCGGAGAGGATCGGGCCACCGATGCCGCGGTCCTTTGCGATCTTCGCGGCGCGGACGGCGTCGATGATGACACCGGCGGAGTTCGGGGAGTCCCAGACCTCGAGCTTGTACTCGAGGTTCAGCGGAACGTCACCGAAGGCGCGGCCCTCGAGGCGCACGTACGCCCACTTGCGGTCGTCCAGCCAGGCCACGTAGTCCGACGGGCCGATGTGGACGTTGTTCTCACCGAGCTCGCGGTCGCGGATCTGAGAGGTCACGGCCTGCGTCTTGGAGATCTTCTTGGACTCCAGGCGCTCACGCTCGAGCATGTTCTTGAAGTCCATGTTGCCGCCGACGTTCAGCTGCATCGTGCGGTCCAGGATGACGCCCCGGTCCTCGAAGAGCTTCGCCATCACGCGGTGCGTGATGGTCGCGCCGACCTGGGACTTGATGTCGTCACCGACGATCGGAACACCGGCCTCGGTGAACTTGTCCGCCCACTCCTTGGTGCCGGCGATGAAGACCGGGAGAGCGTTGACGAACGCGACCTTGGCGTCGATGGCGCACTGCGCGTAGAACTTCGCGGCGACCTCGGAACCGACGGGCAGGTAGCAGACGAGGACGTCGACCTCGCGGTCCTTGAGGACCTGGACGACGTCGACCGGGGCCTCGGCCGACTCCTCGATGGTCTGGCGGTAGTACTTGCCCAGGCCGTCGTGGGTGTGGCCGCGCTGGACGGTGACGCCGGTGCTCGGAACGTCAGCGATCTTGATGGTGTTGTTCTCGCTGGCACCGATGGCGTCCGCGAGGTCGAGACCGACCTTCTTCGCGTCGACGTCGAAGGCGGCGACGAACTCGACGTCCCGCACGTGGTAGTCGCCGAACTGGACGTGCATCAGACCAGGCACCTTGCCGGCCGGGTCGGCGTCCTTGTAGTACTCGACGCCCTGGACCAGCGAGGCGGCGCAGTTGCCCACGCCGACGATGGCTACGCGAACCGAACCCATTCCGGTTGCTCCCTGTGTGTAATGGATGTTCCTGATGAAGTCCCGCGGATCTGCGGGGACCTCACTTCGAGGGGTCGTCGGACGGATCCGGCGGGGTGTCACCCCGGTGCCGGGGCAGGCCGTCCGTCTCTCCTGCGGTGTTCTGCTGAGCTTCGCTCCCGGGCGAGGACCGTCGCTGATCCCGTCCCGACCGCTCGCTCTCGATGAGCTCGTTCAGCCAGCGCACTTCGCGCTCCACGGACTCCATCCCGTGTCGCTGCAGCTCAAGTGTGTAGTCGTCGAGGCGCTCGCGAGTGCGGGCCAGGGAGGCACGCATCTTCTCCAGGCGCTCCTCCAGCCGGCTGCGCCGACCCTCCAGCACGCGCATCCGGACCTCGCGCTCCGTCTGCCCGAAGAAGGCGAAACGCGCCGCGAAGTGCTCGTCCTCCCAGGAGTCGGGGCCGGTGTGCGAGAGCAGTTCCTCGAAGTGCTCCCTGCCTTCCGCGGTCAGCCGGTAGACGATCTTGGCGCGACGCCCGGCCAGTGAGGAGGCAGGTGCGACCGCACGGCCGGGCGTGGGCGGAAGGGCGGCTGGAGAGCTTCCCGGTTCCTCGATCAACCAGCCGTTGGCGACCAGCGTCTTGAGGCAGGGATAGAGGGTGCCGTAGCTGAAGGCGCGGAAGATCCCCAACGAGGTGTTGAGGCGCTTGCGCAGCTCGTACCCGTGCATGGGGGATTCACGGAGCAGACCGAGAACGGCGAATTCGAGGATGCCTGAACGTCTGCTCATTTCCGCCTCCTTCTCTTCCGGTGCTCCTGTGAAGCCCTGCGCCGAGCCGTTGTGTCGAGCTGATGTATCGAGTCGATACATCATGACGATAGATCGGCCGCCGCGTTGCGACAAGGGGAGTCATCGTGAACGGCGTCACATCGTGAATTCGTAGGAACCGACTTGCGTCGTTTGAGGTGAAGTTCGGTCCTAGGAGGGTTTTGACCGTGCGTAGTCTGTGCGGCATGCAGACCACCGGGAACCGTGAGACGCCTGTACGCGTCAGCCTTCGCGGACTAGTCGGATGCGCTGCGGACGAGCCTGTCGCAGGGTGGGTCCGCGATTCGGGAGACCGGATCTCAACTGCAGCTTCCAGGCGTTCTTGCCTGCCCGAGGAGTAGTCGTTCCATGAGCGAGCACCGTCGCAAAACGCCGCAACCGCAAGACGGTGGGCGTGCAGCGGCCAGACGAGCCGCCCAGCAGTCCTCAGGACGCCGCGCCGCTCCATCACGCGGAGTAACGTCCGGTTCACCCTCCGGTTCGTATGGTGAGGACCGTCCCTACGGCGGACGGGCCGAGGCCAGACGGGCCGCCCAGCGGGGCGCTGGGGGCCGGGGCGGCAGCGGCGGCGGAGGAGGCCGACGTCGCGGTGGCGGAGGCGACAGCGGATACGAGGGCCCGGGCCGGGGGCGTGGCCGCGGCAGCCAGCGGCCCGTCAAGAAGCGCTTCATCGACTACCCGCGCGCCGGGAAGTACGGCCTGCGGCGCTGGGTGCCGTCGTGGAAGCTGGTCTCGGGTCTCTGCATCGGGTTCCTCGGCCTCCTCATGGGTCTGGCCGGCATCGCGTACGCGATGGTGGCCACGCCGAAGGTGAAGGACACCGCGACTGCGCAGAACAACGTCTACTTCTGGGACGACGGCACGCAGATGGTCGCCACCGGCGGCGAGACCAACCGTCAGATCATCGGCTACGAGCAGATTCCCGCGGCCATGCGGAACGCGGTCATCTCGGCCGAGAACAAGTCCTTCGAGCACGACCGGGGCATCGACCCCATGGGCATCGCCCGTGCGTTCTACAACATGGCCACCGGCGGCCAGACCCAGGGCGGTTCGACGATCACCCAGCAGTATGTGAAGAACTCCTACCTGTCCCAGGAACAGACGCTGAGCCGGAAGTTCGAGGAACTCTTCATCACGCTCAAGGTCGCCAACAAGATGGACAAGAAGGACATCATTCGCGACTACCTCAACATCTCCTACTACGGCCGGGGCGCGTCAGGGCTCCAGGCGGCGGCCCGTACGTACTACAACAAGGACGCCAAGGACCTCGACCCGAGCGAGTGTGCGTTCCTGGCCACGCTGCTCAAGGGAGCGACCTACTACGACCCGGCCGGCGCCCCCGAGATCGATGAGGCAGAGGCGACCGCGGCGAAGAACACCGAGCGGGCCAAGAAGCGCTGGAAGTGGATCCTCGACGAGGAGGTGAAGGACAAGCGCCTCTCGGCCACGGAGCGCGCCAAGTACACCGAGTTCCCGATGCCCAAGCCGCCGAAGAAGAACGCCCAGCTGGGTGGCCAGACCGGCTACCTGGTCGACCTCGCCAAGAACTACTTCCTCAACAACAACGACCAGGGCATCACGGCGGAGAAGCTCGCCCAGGGCGGCTACGAGATCCACACCACCTTCAACCGCAAGAAGGTCAAACAGCTCAGCGCCGCGGTCCAGAAGGTCTACGACACCAAGATCGATGAGAAGCAGCGCCCCGAGACGGACACCCACGTCCAGTTCGGCGGTGGTTCGGTCGATCCCGAGACCGGTGCCATCGTGGCCATCTACGGCGGCCAGGACGCGACCAAGCACTACACCAACAACGCCAACCCCACAGGTGCGCAGGTCGGTTCGACCTTCAAGCCGTTCGTGCTGGCGGCAGCGATGGAGTACGGCAAGCGCGATCCCTCGCTCGACGCGGACCAGGATGCCTCACAGCGCCAGAAGGTCTCGCCGCTGAGCATCTACAACGCCGACAACAAGCTGAAGATCAAGAACTACGACGGCACGGTCTGGACCGACGAGAACGGCAAGGAGTGGCTGCAGACCAACGACGGCAACGAGTCGAAGGGCAACATCACCCTTCGTGAGGCGATGCAGTGGTCCGCCAACTCCCCGTACGTGCAGCTCGGCATGGACGTCGGCACCGACAAGGTGAAGGACGTTGCGATAGCCGCCGGCCTCAAGGACGACAGCAGCATGGCGGACTCCCATGTGCCGTCGTTCTCCATCGGCACCTCCTCACCCAGTGCGATCCGTATGGCGGGTGCGTACGCGACCTTCGCCGCGAGCGGTCAGCAGCGCGATCCCTACTCGGTCACCGAGGTGAAGTACGAGGGCAAGGCCATCTACCGGCACAAGGACGTCACCAAGCGCGCCTTCGACCCGGAGATCGCCGACAACGTCACCGACGTCCTGAAGAACGTCGTCGAGCACGGAACCGGTACCCCCGCGCAGCTCACCGGCCGTGAAGTGGCGGGCAAGACGGGTACGACGGACGACAACAAGTCGGCCTGGTTCGTCGGCTACACCCCGCAGCTGTCCACGGCCATCAGCATGTACCGACTGGACGACGACGAGAAGAACAAGGATCGCAAGTTCGAGAAGATGTACGGCACGGGTGGCGAGAAGACGATCCACGGTGCCTCGTTCCCGGCCCAGATCTGGCACGACTACATGTCCGAGGCCATGGCGGGCAAGCCGGTCAAGAACTTCCCGAAGGCGACACCGATCGGTGAGAAGGTCTACGGCGGCGGCGCGTCGAGCCCCAAGCCGACGCCCAGCGTGACGGCGTCGCCGTCGCCGTCCCCGACGGTGCCGGAGATGCCGACGATGAGCCCGTCCCTGCCCGAGCCCGAGCCCAGCGACACCTGTAACGCATGGGACTGGAACTGCCAGAGCGACAACGGCGGAACCAACTCCGGCAACTCGAACGGAGGGGGCAACGACGGGGCCAGCAGTACTCCGACGACATCCACCTCGCCACCCGGCAACGGGAACGGCAATGGCAATGGCAACGGCAACGGTGGCCTCTTCGGGGGCTCGACGGGCTGATGCCTGCCCGGCCGGGCAGACCGGCCGCGTCCTGAGGGCCGCCGCACCACACGGTGCGGCGGCCCTCGCCGTTTCCACAGCCCCGTACGGCAGGATGTGCGGCATGCCAAGCGCAGAAGACACGAGTGTGCACCGGGAACTGCCCGTCGTACGGCCCACGCACCAGGACGAGGTCGCCGAGGCCGGCAGCGAGCTCATCGGCGGCCGGTCGGGGCGCCGGTCGCGGATCGGCGGCACGGCACTGACGCCCGTGGCCGTCGTCGCGCTGGTGGCCCTCGGGATGTTCGCGCTGGGCATGGTGCAGAAGCTGCCCTGCTACAACTGGGCGTGGTTCAGGGGCGCCGGTTCGCAGTACACCCACGCCTGCTACTCGGACATCCCGCATCTGTATGCCGCCCGTGGTTTCTCCGACGGTCTCCTGCCGTACTTCGACCGGCTGCCCGGCGACATGCAGTACCTGGAGTACCCCGTCCTGACGGGCGCGTTCATGCAGGTTGCGTCCTGGCTGACACCGGGCGGATCCCTCCAGCACCGTGAGCAGCTGTACTGGATGGTCAACGCCGGCATGCTGATGATCTGCGCCGTCGTCATCGCCGTCTGCGTCGCCCGTACCCACCGGCGCCGCCCCTGGGACGGGCTGCTGGTCGCCCTCGCGCCGGCCTTCGCGCTCACCGCGACGATCAACTGGGACCTGCTGGCTGTCGCGCTGACCGCTGCGGCGATGCTCATGTGGTCCAGGGGACGGGTGCTGGCGTTCGGCATCCTCATCGGGCTCGCCACCGCCGCCAAGCTCTACCCCGTGTTCCTGCTGGGGCCGGTCTTCGTGCTGTGCTGGCGTGCGGGCAAGTGGCGGGAGTTCGGTTCGGCGACGCTCGGCGCGGCGATGTCCTGGCTGGTGGTGAATCTGCCGGTGATGGTCCTCGCCCCCGAGGGGTGGAAGAAGTTCTACACCTTCAGTGAGGAACGGGGCATCGACTTCGGTTCGTTCTGGTTGATCATCACCCAGCGCACCGGAAAGAGCTTCGAGGTCGCGACCGTCAACACCGTCTCGACCCTGGCGACGCTCGTGCTGTGCGCCGCTGTCGGTGCGCTGACGCTGACGGCACCGCGCAGGCCGCGCTTCGCGCAGCTCGCCTTTCTCGTCGTCGCCGCCTTCATCCTCGTCAACAAGGTCTACTCGCCGCAGTACGTGCTGTGGCTGATCCCGCTGGCCGTCCTGGCCAGGCCGCGCTGGCGCGACTTCCTGATCTGGCAGGCATGCGAGGTCATGTACTTCCTGGGCATCTGGATGTACCTCGCGTACACGACGAGCGGGGACAAGCACCAGGGACTGCCCGCGGAGGGCTACCACCTGGCGATCGCCCTGCACCTGCTGGGCACGCTGTACCTCTGCGCCGTGGTCGTACGGGACGTTCTCATGCCGGAACGGGACGTCGTACGGCGTGACGGCAGCGACGATCCGTCCGGCGGTGTGCTCGATGGGGCCGAGGATGTGTTCGTGCTGGGGCGGGCTGCCCATCCGGCGCGGCACGCCGCACCCGCGGTCGAGGGACCGCGGGTGGAATGGGGCGCGCCGCATGACCCGGCCGTCGACTGAGCCGGGCGCTTCCGGAGGCAGGGCCCCCGGAAGAGCCCCAGCGCGTGGTGACCGGCCGACGAGACGGTCGGACTACCGGTCGACCAGGCGGTCGAACTGGGTGGTGGTGTGGCGCAGATGGGCCACCAGTTCGTCGCCGACCTTGGGCTCCTGCGCATCCGAGGGGACGAACAGGATCGACACCTGCATGTGCGGGGGCTCGGCGAACCAGCGCTGCTTGCCGGCCCAGACGAACGGCGACAGGTTCCGGTTGACGGTGGCCAGACCCGCCCTGGCGACTCCCTTGGCCCGCGGCATCACACCGTGCAGGGCCTTCGGAGCCTCCAGCCCCACGCCGTGCGACGTACCGCCCGCGACGACCACCAGCCAGCCGTCCGAAGCGGCCTTCTGCTGGCGGTAGCCGAAACGGTCGCCCTTGGCGACGCGCGTGACGTCCAGGACGGCGCCCCGGTACTCCGTCGCCTCGTGATCGCCCAGCCACAACCGGGTACCGATGCGGGCGCGGAAACGGGTCTGCGGGAACTGCTGCTGGAGCCGGCCCAGCTCCTCGGCGCGCAGATGGCTGACGAACATGGTGTGCAGCGGCAGCCGGGCCGCACGCAGCCGGTCCATCCAGCCGATGACCTCCTCGACCGCGTCGGAGCCGTCCGCGCGGTCCAGCGGCAGATGCAGGGCGAAGCCTTCGAGACGTACGTCCTCGATGGCGGCGTGCAACTGCCCGAGCTCCTCCTCCTTGACTCCGTGGCGCTTCATCGAGCTCATGCACTCGATGACGACCCGCGCGCCCACCAGGGCATGCACCCCGTCCACGGAGGACACGGAACGAATCACGCGGTCGGGCAGCGGCACCGGCTCCTCGCCCCGGCGGAACGGGGTGAGGACCAGGAGATCGCCGCTGAACCAGTCCTTGATGCGGGCCGCCTCATAGGTGGTGCCGACGGCGAGCATGTCGGAACCGAAGCGGATGGCCTCGTCGGCGAGCCGCTCGTGACCGAAGCCGTATCCGTTGCCCTTGCAGACCGGGACGAGGCCGGGGAACTGGTCGAGGACGGATTTCTGGTGCGCCCGCCAGCGCGCGGTGTCGACGTAGAGGGAGAGCGCCATGGCCGTCCGGAACCTTTCTGGTGGCTGGGGTGTCGGAGTGTGCGGAGCTTGTCGGAACGCCGGCCGCGGAACCCGTGGAGGGCTCTGCCGGATGCTGCGCCGACTCGGAGTCCCCATTGAAACCAATGAAGCCGGTTTCGTCACCGGGCGACGCCTGTCGGCGACGCGTGTCAGCGACGTGACATGTAGATGTCCAGCGCCTTGTGCAGCAGCTTGTTGAGCGGGAAGTCCCACTCGCCGAGGTACTCGGCGGCCTGCCCGCCCGTGCCCACCTTGAACTGGATCAGACCGAAGAGGTGGTCGGTCTCGTCCAGCGAGTCGGAGATGCCGCGCAGGTCGTAGACGGTGGCGCCCATGGCGTACGCGTCGCGCAGCATCCGCCACTGCATCGCGTTCGAGGGCCGGACCTCACGCTTGTGGTTGGCGGACGCGCCGTACGAGTACCAGACGTGCCCCCCGACGATCAGCATGGTCGCCGCCGCGACGTTCTCGCCCTCGTGCCGGGCGAAGTACAGACGCATCCGGTTGGGGTCCTCGTTGTTGAGCGCCGTCCACATGCGCTGGAAGTAGCCCAGCGGACGCGGACGGAAGCGGTCGCGCTCCGCCGTTATCTCGTAGAGCCGCTGCCACTCGGCGAGATCCGCGTAACTGCCCTGGACGACCTCGACGCCGGCCTTCTCGGCCTTCTTGATATTGCGTCGCCACAGCTGGTTGAAGCCCTTGTGGACGTCCTCCAGCGACCGGTTCGCCAGCGGTACCTGAAAGACGTAGCGGGGCTGCACGTCACCGAAACCGGCGCCGCCGTCCTCGCCCTGCTGCCAGCCCATCTTCCGCAGCCGGTCCGCGACCTCGAAGGCGCGCGGCTCGATGTGGGTGGCCTCGACGTCCCGCAGACGCTTGACGTCCGGGTCCTGGATGCCCGACTTGATGGCGGCCGCGTCCCAACGGCGAATGACGACCGGCGGACCCATCTTCACGGAGAAGGCGCCCTGCTGCTTGAGATGCGCCAGCATCGGCTGCAGCCACTCGTTCAGATTCGGGGCGTACCAGTTGATGACCGGGCCCTCGGGCAGATAGGCGAGATAGCGCTTGATCTTGGGAAGCTGCCGGTAGAGCACCAGACCGGCGCCGACGAGCTGTCCGTCCTTGTCGAACCAGCCCAGACTCTCCGAGCGCCACTCGGCCTTGACATCGGCCCATGCCGGGACCTGCATGTGGCTCGCCGCAGGCAGATTCTGGATGTACGCCAGATGCTGCTCTCGGCTGATGGTCCTCAGGGTCAGGCTCATGCGGGGCGCTCCTCGGCAGGTGTGTCCCCATCGGTCAGGGGCTCCGGCTCTCGCGCCGAAGCCTACTGCGAGCTGGGGCCGCGCCGTCTGGCCGTATGGGACCTTGCAGAACCGTGCTGCCGGGGCAGGGACGACCCGCACGGGAGACGGCCGGTGGTGCCAGTCCCAGTGTGGCCGGTCGCCCTCTCAGGCCGGCTACCCGTCGTCGCCTTGGTAGGCCATCACCCCAC